>JAFDKD010000050.1 GCA_019307165.1 Deltaproteobacteria bacterium
GAAAGCCCGTGGGTATGACTTCGACGCGGTAGTGGGTGGCGTGGCGAAACTGTTCAAACTGACGTCGGGAGTGATTCTTAAGCCGAGCAAGAAACCGGAGCGGGTTCGGGCAAGGAGCCCCTGGTATGTTTTTGGGCCGTTACTGAACTGGGACTTCCCGGCACGGTGGTGGGTAAACGGTTGGGGATTGTCCAGTCGGCGGTAAGCAAGGCGGTAGAGCGGGGCGCCGGATTGGCGTCGGAGCATCATTTCAGCATAGAAGACCCTGGAAACAGATAGCTTCCCCCTTTTCACGGGCGGGATCTAGGCCAGCCACTCGATTTGAACCAGATTTTCTTTTTCAAGTGACTTGAATTCGGGGTCGCCTGTGAGAAGGGGGCAGTTGTAGATGGCGGCCAAAGCCGCGGCAAAGGCATCCGCGTAGGAAAGGGGGTACCCGGCTTTGAGACGGGCGGCGGCCAGGAGAAGTTCCTCATCGATATGATCGATCACCTTTATGGGAAATGCCTTGATTCTAGCGTAAGCCAGGTCCGCCACACTTCGGCCTTGCTCCCGCAGCGTGATATAGTACACTTCACCAATATGGATCGCGTGGGAATACAGCCGCGGAACGCCGCTTTTTGCCTTGCTTAGGAGATGCTGGATCCGGTCCGCAAAGGGCTCATTTTCGAGGTACCCGATGAGAGCATAACTGTCGAGGACAAATCTCGTTTCCATTACTTGGTCCTTGCGGCTCTTTTGTTCTCCCTCTCTTTCTCAAGGCCCTTTTCTTTCAGGTAGGCTTTCAGTATCCCGGAACCCTCCAGCATCCCGCGCGCCGCCACAATCGGGTCCTCGGATTCCGGCACCATTAAAATACCCCTTTCCTTTTCAACCCAGCGGACCACGGTAGCCGAACCTATCCCATATTTTGTTCTCAATCTTTTTGGGATGACCACCTGCCCCTTTGATGTGACCCTGGATGATGTCGTTTCCACGCAGTTCACCTCGCTTTTCAGATGAATTCAAATTACTCTATAAGTTGGAATTTGTCAACTTCAATTTCTTACTTCCCGATCTTCATGTAAAGGGAATAGATCGCATGCTTGATCGTATGGGCCAGGCAGGACATTTTTTCAAATTTCTCGCGCTGCTTTGATGTCCATATCTATCTCCCCTTTTTAAAAACGGCGGCCACCATGGCCTGAACATTCTCCAGTTTGGCGTTTTCGGGAATGTCGCAGCCGGACTGAAGGATGAAGCCTTCGGGCCCCAGTTCGCGAATCAACTTCGAGCAATATTCACTGACATCGTCGGGACTTTTGTGAAAAAGCATCATGGCCGGAACATCGCCCATGAGGCACATATGATCGCCCAGGATCTCCTTGGCCCTGAAGATGTCGGTAAAACCATCGAGGGCCATGATGATTCTGCCTTTGGGCAACTCCCTGAAACGGTTTAATTCCCGATCCCAGCCGGCATCGAGATGAAGGATGGGGATGAGCCCGTTTTCGACCACGTCAACAACGAGGTCCCTGAAGTAGGGCCAGAAAAAACGATCCCACATCTCCGGCGATATCATGGCGGGGTTCCCTCGCCACCCCCCAACCCAGACACAGGGATACCCCAGGCTCCGGGCGCGTTTGCACACGGGCGCCGCCATACCGGGGGCCATTGAATCCATGACCGCCTGCACCTTGTCCGGCATGTCGAAAAGATCCATGAAAAAGGGCTCCATGGACCGGGCCCCGCAGAGAAACTCAAAGGGCGGCGCCACCGTGCCCGCCTGGAGAACGGGCACATCCATACGCGCCCACGCCTTCAGCGCATCCACCTTAGGTTGATTGGCGGGCAGGTATTGGCGCGGGACATCGTCGAAAATCCTATTCCTGATATATTCCTTGTAGAAATCGCGCCAGCCCCTCTCCAGGATGGTGTCGTAGTCATCCACGGTCATGGCTTCTTTTTCCACAACCTGATAAGACACATCATCGGGCAGGTCCACGCCCGGGACTTTGACCTTCGACATCCACAAATAGCTCAAGTCGTAGGGTGAAAACCTGCCGTAATTGACCGCATCCGCTTCCGCGACCTCGGCGATCAACCGGTAGGCCTCCATCATCACCTCCACCGACTTTTCCACGTTGAGCAGAAAATCCGGCAAAGGCGTATTCGTGACATGGGCCGCGAACGCCCCATATTCGAGCACTACGGGAACGCGGTCGGGCCGCTCCAGGGCAACCGCCTTTTTTATTCTGGTCAAACGTTCATCTACCAAGGACTTCAAATTATTTCTGTCATCCATTTCACACCTCTTTTCAGATGCTGTCGCTTGAAAATCCCAGCAGTGCGCACAGTGAGTATACTCTCGCAGGGTCCCGTTCGACTGGATCCCCGCTTTCGCGGAATTCGTTATGGTTTGAATCCGTCCTCGTTGTCGTTGTCGTTATCGTTGTCGTAATCGGATGGGAACCTCCACCCTATCCCTCAGACAGCATGCGCACCACCTGGCCGCAGTATGCCTCGCTCTCCGCATTGGCGGCGATCATATGAATGTCCTCGGGTGACGAAGCGCCCAGTTCCAGTTCCACGGCCCGGGCGATCTGCTCCTGTTCGAAAATCTTCCGGCTCATGATGGCCGCGTTGCTGCCCAGGACCTTCAGCACGGCCACACCCGCAGCATCAACGGCCACCCTGTCCGTGGATGCGAGAAACATATTGCCGTTTTTCCGAGTCCCCGTGGCAGGTCCGCCGTCCACAAATGCCTCGACGCCGTCCAGCACTACCAGGTCGGGTGAAAAGGGCTGGTTGATTTCCGCGATGAGTTTCCGCTGATGCGGGGACCCGTGAAGTTCAGACATGTAATCGAAGCCGTTACGATGCGTGGGGACAACGCCCACATGCAGCTTGAGCGACAGGGTAAAGACACCCCCGAACTGATGGGTCTTGAGGCAGCATGTGGACACGAGGCATTCCGCCTCCAGGATCGGTCTGGCCACCCGAAATCCGTCGGACCAATGCGAGTCCTCGGGCCGGACCTCCACCCAGTCCCGTTCCGGAAGCGTATCAAAGTCGATGATGCGCACGTCCCGCGCTTCCAGGGGGAGGATAACCCCCTTCTTTTCCATCACTTCCCGAGTCGGGGGGTAGCTTCTTTCGCCCACCGTCAGGGTGCGCGCCCCCATGCGCCAGAGTTCATCCACAAGTGCCAGCAGGGTGTCGTTGTGCGTGGACCCGGGCACCCGGTCCGCCGTGTTGAAATTGGGCTTGATCACCACGTCCTTGCCTTTGACCGGATTGATGCCGAGTGTTTTCAAACTCCGTTTGACCCCATCGGCCCGGTCCTCCGTTTTCACAAATGCCACATCAACCATAATGTCTCCTCTAACTGGTCATCGAACAACATTTCGCTGTGCTGTCTGTCTCGGCGTAGCCTCCAACTATACCGCGGCGCAGGGCACAAAGCGCAGGGCGCAAGGCTTATTGTTCTATCTCATATGAAACTTCGTGGGGTTCAGAGGTTCAAGGTTCAAGGTTCAGGGTTGCGAGTTGCGCGTCGCAGGTTACGAGTTAGAGGTTGCGGGTTGCTTTGCACTCTCCCCCCTTTGAAAAGGGGCTTCCGGGTTTTCAGTGGGTGAATATTGCGTTGATAACTGCCTATGCTTGTGTGCCGGTCTCTGGCGTACTCAGCGAAGCGGTGTTCGTTGTCGTGTTCGTTGTCGTCGTCGTAATCGTAATCGTGTTAGTCGTCGTTGTCGTTTTCCCGAAGTTTCCTTATCGATCAGACTTGTCGGAGCGTAGCGGAGATCCCGCCGTTCTTGGGCGGGGCCGCCCCCCAAGCCGGCGGCCCCGCTCACTTGAAAGCAGGAGATGTTTTCCCCTGAGCCATAGGCCTTTTGCCTTAAGCCGTTTATCCGTAAAGATATAAGCATATGGCCACCGCGCCCGTAATGCCGGCCAGGTCCGCGGTCAACGCCGCGGCCATCGTATGACGGACCCGCCGCACCTGAACCGCGCCGAAGTAGACGGCCAGCACGTAAAAGGTTGTTTCCGTGGACCCCTGAAATGTAGAGACCAGGAAGCCCGTGTAGCTGTCGGGCCCGATGGCGGGATCATTGATGATGGACGCCAGTATCCCGTATGCGCCCGATCCCGAAAGGGGGCGAAGCAATGCCATGGGCAGGGCTTCGGCAGGCAGGCCCACGGCCCCGGTCAAGGGCCCCAGCACCGATACCATGGCATCCAGTGCCCCGCTGGCTCGAAACATGCCGACGGCCACCAGTATGGCCACCAGGTATGGGATGATTTTGACGGCTACCTGGAAGCCTTCTTTGGCCCCCTCCACGAAAACCTCGTAGATGCGCACCCTCCGGATCGCGCCAAAACCGATAAACCCCATCATCAGACCGGGGATGATCCAGGGAGAAACAACCCTTCCATAAAAAATGGTGAGCGGGATGAGGGACAGGGCCACGCAAACAGCCAACAGGCTGATCCAGGCCGGATAAGCGCCGGCGTCACCACCCTCCTCGGGCAGGTTTGAATCGTTTTCCCCCGAAACAGCGTCACCTGCTATCGGGGGCGGGCTTGTCCCTCGTGCCCACCAGCTGTAAAGCCTGGCCGCAATAACCGCCGTAATGGTGGAACACAGCGTGGCAAAAAGGGTTGTGGGCAGGATTCCCGCCGGGTCCATCGATCCGGCGGCGGCCCGCAGGGCGATGACGCCCGTGGGCAACAGGGTCACGTTTGACGTGTTGATGGCCAGAAAAAGGGCCATGGCATCCGTGGCCGTCCCGGGTCTGGAATTGAGCGTGTTCAGCTCCTTCATGGCTTTGATGCCGAAGGGCGTGGCCGCATTACCCAGACCTAAGCCGTTGGCCGCCACATTCAGAATCATGGCACCCATGGCGGGATGATCGGCCGGAACCTGGGGAAAAAGCCGGACCATGATCGGGCGGATCAACCGGGCAAGGACGACCATCATGCCGCCCGCCTCGACCACCTTCACGAGGCCCAGGAAAAGGGTCATCACCCCCACCAGCCCCAGCGCCAGTTCCACGGACCCGGCCGCCGAATCGATCATGGCTTTGGAAAGGGACGCCATGGCACTTCCGTCCGGTCCGGGAATGTCGAAAATCTGATGCCAAGCGGTCGTCAGAAAGGCGACCAGCACGATGACGAGGAATACAGCATTCATTCTGAAAGTCGAATCCCGATCACACCCTTCTTATCCGAATGGTGACCGCGTTGTCCCGGTCCGGGCACTCCAGGGTCATCTCGTCCGCCGATCCCCACGGGTACTTCCCGCCGAACTGCATCACATTCATATTGGGAAAAATATCGTGATAGAAAAAACCGCAAAGTCCCCCCGTGTCCCAACAGCCGACCTGGAGCCTGTCACCCACGCCGTGACCGGCGCTGCACTCGCCCTTCACCGCGATGATCTCGGCTTTAAGTGCCGGAACACCTTCAGGTTGCGTGGCCATGATTGGACCTCCTTCTGTTCGGGTTTATCCATTGGCCTTCATTTGTGTCAGAAGGGCGAGTGGGAAGTCAAGGGAAACCGCCGACACTTTAACAGAGAATATCGAATACCTGCCTTCCGAAGTCTCGCACGAAGGAAGGTCGAACAAGGAATGTAGAAGGCCAGAAGTCGGAGGTCGGAAGACAGAAGACAGATAACACCCATCATGGCGTGAAGCACCAGGAACAAAGCACCAAGCACCAAGCACTAGAGATCGGAGGTCAGAGATCGGAGGTCGGAAGACAGAAGGCAGATAACACCCATCATGGCATGAAGCACGAATAACCAAGCACCAGGAACCAAGAACCAGGAACCAAGCACGAAGAACTAGGAACCAAGCACAAAGAACCAAGAATCAGCATGGAATAAGTATAATTTAGCCTAATACAATTTATATATAGCTATGATATTCCATTTTTCTTGACTTTTTAATTGTTTTGTGGTCTCATTACGGAAAATACCGCTTTTCGATATATGGAAGACCGTTTACCGACAACCTCTCCGACATCGTCAGTTCGGGACAGAAAATTAAGGGGGGAAGCCTTATGAAAAAAGTCCTTTGGGTACTCCTTCTGCTGGTACTCATCGTTGTGGCCTATTTCCTTATCTGGCCGGTCCCTGTCGATCCGGTAGCCTGGGAGGCGCCCGAAAATCCCGGACTCAGCGGGCCTTTTGCCGCCAACAAGCGGCTTGGAGGGCTCGAAACCCTGTCTATGGGGGACCATCATGGTCCTGAAGACATTGCCCTGGATGCAGAAGGGCGCATTTATGCGGCAACCCATGAAGGGCATATCGTGCGCCTCCAGGCGGATGGTTCCAGTCCTGAAATATGGGCCAAAACAGGCGGACGCCCACTCGGAATAGACTTCGATCAAAAGGGAAACTTGATCGTCGCGGACGCTTACCGAGGCCTGCTTTCCATCGCGCCGGACGGCGCCGTAAAGGAACTTGCCACCATAGCCGACGGGATCGCCATTCATTACGCCGACGACGTCGATGTTGCGGCTGACGGAAAAATTTATTTTTCGGATGCCTCGACGAAATTCGGCGCCGGCCAATGCGGCGGCACCTATGAAGCAAGCCTGCTCGACATCATGGAGCCCGGCGGCCACGGCAGGCTCCTCGTCTATGACCCTGCAACCGGCAAGGCAAAAACACTCCTGGGCAACCTCAACTTCGCCAACGGCGTTGCCGTCTGCCATGACCAGCGCGCTGTTCTGGTAAACGAAACCGGCAGCTACAGGGTGGTTCGATACTGGCTTGAGGGCCCCAAAAAGGGGCAGAGCGAAATCCTTATCGAGGCCCTGCCTGCATTTCCGGACAACATATCGGCCGGGCTTTCAGATCGGTATTGGATCGCATTTGTCTCGCCCCGCAATGCGATCATCGACAGGCTTTCCGCCAAGCCTTTCCTGCGAAAGATGGTACAGCGCCTGCCGGCTTTTATGCGCCCCAAAGCGGTCCCTTACGGGCATGTTATCGCGATCAACGACAACGGCGAAGTAATGGAAGACCTTCAGGACCCCAGCGGGGCATATCCGCTGAACACAAGCTTGACGGAAACGGAGGATTACCTCTATATCGGCAGTCTGGTTGCTCAGACGATCGCCAGGTTGTCCAAAGAAAAGGCTGGTCTATGATGGAGTAAAGATCCGGGCCCACAGGACCCGGCTTCGCTAAAGGGCAGCTTCGCCGCGGCAAGCCAGGTTTTGCAGATGGAATAAAATGAGTTCAACCGGATGATACGGCACCCGGGCAGTGTAGAAAGGGAATAAATAGTGATTCATTATCTGGTGACAAAGCTTGGGGCCTTTAAGGGCATGGTCCTCATAACCGGCTTGGTCTCATTTCTTTCCGTGTCATTGTACTCGCTTTTGTCCATTTTTTTTCTCGGGCCTTTCGAGCCGCATGGTCTGGCCATTGCCGCCATTATCCCCTTGATCATAGCCCCCCCCATCTTATACCTCATCCTGAAAATATCGACGCAAATGGCATCGGCCCAGAAGGCCCTGCACGAAAGCGAAGGGAGATATCGAAACATCCTGGAAACGATCGAAGAAGGATATTTCGAAGTCGATCTTAACGGCAACCTCACCTTCGTCAATGAAGCCGTCTGCAGGTTCTCGGGGTACTCGAGGGAACAGCTGTTGGGCATGAACAACCGGGAGTACGTCACCCGTGAAACGGCTCGGCGCATGTACCGGGTGTTCAGCGAGATCTACCGGACCGGGAAACCCTCGAGAATGACCCATTATGAGGTCATCACCAAGTCGGGCGAACATAAAGTGATCGAATTGTCAACGTCCCTGATGCGGGACGTTGCGGAAAATCCCATCGGATTCAAAGGCATGACGCGTGACATTACGGAACGCAGGCACGGGGAACAGGCCCTTCGCGAGAGCGAAGAAAAATACAGGCAACTGGTGGACCATGCCCCGACCGGGATCTATGAAATCGACTTTACAACCGGGCAATTTATCAGTGTGAACGACGTCATGTGCGAGTACACGGGCTACACCAAGGAAGAGTTCAAGACGCTGAGCCCTTTCGAGATGCTCTCCGAAGAAAGCGCAGAGGCGTTTATGAAGCGTCTGGAAAAGATGCTGGCGGGCGAAACGCAACCCGAGAACGTAGAGTACAAGATCAGGGGAAAAAGCGGCCGGGAATTCTGGGTCCTGTTGAATTCCAGTTTCACCTATGAGGATGGAAAGCCCATCCGGGCGACAGCGGTGGTCCATGATATTTCCGAAAGAAAGCTGGCCGAGGAGGCCCTTCAACAGAGCGAAGAGCGGTATCGCACGCTGGTGGAAAATACCTTGGACGGCTATTTCATTTGTCGGATACCTTCCGGCAGGTTTCTTTTCCTGAACCAGAGGATCTGCCAACTCTTCGGCTACACCATGACCGAGGGCCTGAACTTGGCGTTATGGGATGTGATCGATCCCGATGACCACGACAAAATCAGGGGACGTCTGGATGCCAAAACGGAGGACAAAGAGATCTCGGCCGATAGAAAGACATTTACCGCCGTCAACAAGAAAGGCGACAACTTCCGGATTGAGATGTCTACCTCTGTGGTGACATTTCGAGGGGAACAGGCGCTACAGGGCGTACTTCGAGATATTACCGAACACGAAGCCCTGCAAAAACAGCTTCAACAGGCCCAGCGCATGGAGGCCATCGGTACGCTCGCAGGCGGGTTCGCGCACGATTTCAATAATCTGCTCATGGGTATCTGGGGAAACATCTCCCTCATGCATGTGAATATGAACAAAAAACATCCCCAGTACGGACGTCTGAAAAACATTGAAAGCTTTATCAAAAGCGGGGCGGACCTCACCAGGCAGCTGCTGGGGTTTGCCCGGGGCGGCAAGTACCAGGTTGAGCCGACGGACCCGAATGTCATTATGGACAAAACGGCAGCCATGTTCGGCCGGACCAAAAAAGAAATCAGAATTCATACGACCTACCTTGAGGATATATGGACCGTAGAGATCGACCGGAGTCAGATTGAGCAAGTTTTTTTGAATTTGTATGTCAACGCCTGGCAGGCCATGCCCGAAGGCGGGGATTTACACCTGTCCACGGAAAACGTGATCATGAACGAGTCGTATGCTGACCAGTTGGGACTCACCCCCGGGCGCTACGCAAAAATGTCCGTCGCCGACACGGGCATCGGCATGGATGAAGAGACGCAGGGAAAGATATTCGACCCTTTCTTTACAACAAAAGAAATGGAACGCGGCACCGGACTGGGGCTGGCTTCAGCTTATGGCATTGTCAAGAATCACAACGGGCTGATCACGGTTCAAAGTGAAAAAGGGTTAGGCACGACCTTGGATGTCTATCTCCCGGCCTCGGAAAAAACCGCTGAAAAAGAAAAGACCGTTCTGGGCAATTTCCAAAGGGGCTCGGAAGGCATACTGCTGGTCGACGATGAGGAAGCTATTCTGGAAGTGGGAAAGGAGATGATGGAGTATTTGGGCTACCATGTACTCACGGCCGACAGCGGCCGGGAAGCCCTGGAAACCTACGGAAAAAACCGGGGCCGCATCGACATGGTGGTCCTGGACATGATCATGCCCGATATGAGCGGCGGTGCGGCTTTCGAAAGGCTCAAGGAAATGGACCCGGCGGTGAAGGTGCTGCTTTGCAGCGGATACAGCGAGGACGGGCAGGCGAAAGAAATCATGTCGCACGGCTGCAACGGCTTCATCCAAAAGCCCTTTAATTTGATGGACCTGTCTCAAAAAGTGCGCGATATCCTGGAAGAGCAGCGCACCGGCGGCCTATAAGCCTATACCGCGGCATGGGGATTGAGAACCGGAATGACAGTTGGAGGTTAGAGGCAAAATCAGACAGGTTACTGAGTTTACACAGTTTCTTGAGTTTGTTGAGTTAAAAACCTTTGAAAACCCAAAATTCTTCAACCCATCTTACACTTCTCCAGACCATCCAGTATATCAGCCTCGTTGCAGTTTCTCCCCACAAAGGCAAGGGCTGTTGTTCGCGGCTCGTCGATCGGCGCTATCCGGTAGCGTCCAGCCGAAAAATCAAGCAGCGCGGATTTCCCGGAAAACCGAACCCATCCCTTGAGCCTGAAAAGCGTGGGGGGCAGGGACTGAAGGAAGACTTCGAGTTTTTCCCTGTCGATCACGCCTTCATCCTCGAATGAAAAACTCTGAAATCCCAGATCGTGGAAATGGGCGTGATCATGACGGCCCTGAGCATGGGCATGCTGCCCGAAGGATTTCTCGGGGAAAAGCCATGAGGCTTCCACCTTGCAATGGGTCGTGGGATGGATGTTCGCGGTCGGATTCATTTCCCTCAATTGGGCCTGGAGATCGCCAGGCGATTCGTCTGTCACCAGGTCGATTTTATTCAGCAGCAACACGTCCGCAAAACGGATCTGATTGTCATAAAAGGGGCCGAACATGCTCTTTGCTTCGAAGAGTTCCGCGTTGACAACCGTAATCAGGCTCCTTACACGGCAAGCGTCCTTGAGAGGAGGCTCGATCAAATTTTCGAGAAGATCTCCGGGTTGGGCAACGCCCGTCGCCTCCACAATCAACAGGTCGGGTCCCACCCGCTCGCGGATTTCCTGCACGGCCCTGATAAAATCGGTCTTCAGGGTGCAACAGATGCACCCGCTGGTCAGTTCCACCATGTCAATGTTTTGACCGGAAAGCAGTTCCCCGTCCACGCCGATCCGCCCTACCTCGTTTACCAGCAAGGCGATTTTTCCCAGCCCATCCGGTGGGAAACTCAGCAGGTGTTTGATGAGCGTTGTCTTACCGGACCCCAAAAACCCCGATACGATCATCAGGTCCA
>JAFDKD010000451.1 GCA_019307165.1 Deltaproteobacteria bacterium
GGTCATGTTGGCGGACGTGGTGGAGGCCGCCTCCCGCACCCTTGGGGACCCCACGGCGGCTCGCATTCAAGGCCTTGTGCAGCGCATTGTCAACCGGGTCTTTTCCGACGGGCAGCTGGATGAGTGCGAACTGACCCTGAAGGACCTTCACGAGATCGCCAAAAGCTTTAATCAGACGTTGAGCGGCATTTTTCACCACCGGGTGGAATATCCCGAGACCGGGTCCGCTGCCGCCACGGCTCGAAGGGCGGAAAATGGACATTCAAATCAATCTCAGGCAACGGTTTCCAAGCCTCAAAATGCCGACGATAGAGGCGAAGCTGGTGAAAGTCTTAAACGCCTTGGATTGTCATGACGGCGAACTGAGCGTCCTTTTGACCACGGACGCGGAAATCGCCCGGCTGAATCGCCGATACCTGGGAAAAGAGGGGCCGACCAACGTGCTGGCCTTTCCCATGTCGGGCGGCCCGCCGCCCCAGGTGGAGGCCGGCATGCTCGGGGATGTGGTCATCTCCGTAGATACGGCCGCCAAAGAGTCCGAGGCCGGCGGCGAACCTCTTGGGCGTACCGTTGACCGTCTGCTCATTCACGGTATCCTTCACCTTCTGGGGCACGATCACGAGGTTTCTCCCGCGGACGCCGACCGAATGGCGGCCGAAGAGAAACGGCTCATGTCGATTATCGAGGAGGAATAATACATGGCACGTCTAGCGGTAAATGTGGACCATGTCGCCACCCTGCGCCAGGCAAGAGGCATTGACGAACCGGACCCGGTCCTGGCAGCCGGCATTGCGGAACTCGCCGGGGCGGATGGGATCATATGCCACTTGAGGGAAGACCGGCGTCACATCAATGACCGGGATCTCGGACTCCTGCGCCGAACCGTCAAAACAAAACTGAACCTTGAAATGGCCGGCGTACGGGAGATGGTGGACATTGCCGTCGAGATTCGGCCCGATATGGTGACCCTGGTCCCGGAGCGGCGGGAGGAATTGACCACGGAAGGGGGACTGGACGTGAGCGGCCAGGCGGATCATTATGCCCACGTGGCAGGCGAACTGAAAGACGCGGGCATTGACGTGAGCTTTTTCGTGGATCCGAGCGAAGACCAGATTGAAAACTCCCACCGGTGCGGGGCCGATATCGTGGAGATCCACACCGGGCACTATTCCGAGGCCCGGACAGAGGCCGAGGCCGAGGCCCGGTTCGAGCGGATTGAGGCTGCCGTGGAACGGGCGGCGGCGCTGAAGCTGGGCGTCAGCGTGGGCCATGGGCTCAATTACGCGAATGTCAAGCGGTTCGGTTCCCTGACACAGGTGGAGGAGTACAGCATCGGCCACAGCATCGTGTCCAGAGCGGTCTTTGTCGGTTTCGAGCGGGCGGTACGGGAAATGGTTGAACTGGTCAAAGACTTCTAGCGCGGCGTAGCCACAACTTAAAGATATCACCACAGAGCACACAGAGGTCACAGAGATTATTATAATAAAGATGCGTTTGCAGGATAGTTACCGGGTGCATACCCGATGTGCACCGGGCATTGTGGCCAGGTCTGCGCGAGTCAACGAGCCGTGTCTTGCTAAGGCTTAAAACATATTCCTCTGAGTCCTCTGTGCTCTCTGTGGTGGATGTTTTATTTTTATACTGTCGATGGGCAAACAACCAGGATTTGGCCTACATGCGAGGATCCGCAGAAGGAATGAAATGATCATCGGCATCGGCGTTGACCTGGTCCAGATCAGCCGCATCGATCGCATGCTGAAGCGGTGGGGGGATCGATTTGTCCAACGGGTTTTCACGGAGAATGAGGCCGGCCTGTGCCTCAAAAGACCGCGGCCGGCATCGGCCCTGGCCCTGAGGTTCGCGGCAAAGGAGGCCTTCTCCAAAGCTGTTGGACTGGGGATGCGAAAAGGGGTCGGGTGGCGTGACATAGAAGTTTTCCACCACCCCTCGGGCAAGCCGGGCCTGAGACTCCGGGGGGCCTCCCGGGAAATTTTCCGACAAATAGGGGCCACGGAAATCCACCTGAGTCTTTCCGATGAAGGCCTGTACGGTATAGCCATGGTCGTTTTGGAAGGCAACGGCGGAAAGGGAAAGGACGACGAATGTTGAACGCCAGCGATATCATGACCACCGACGTCATTACCGTAAAAAAAGAGACCAGCCTCAAGGAATTGGCCCGTGTCCTTTATGAACGCCACATCAACGGCGTGCCGGTCGTGGATGACGGGGGGGCCTTAATCGGGATCATATGCGAGAGCGACCTGATTCGCAGGGACCGGAAACTCCACATCCCGACCGTGGTGGCCCTTTTTGACGCCGTCTTCTACCTTGAAAGCTCGAAAAAGATGGAAAAGGAGATCAGGAGAATCAACGCCGCCACGGTCGGCGACCTGTATTCCAAAGATGTTATCACCGTAGATGAAAGAACGCCGGTGGTTGAAATAGCCACCATCATGAGCGAGAAGCATGCCTACACCATCCCCGTGATGGACGAGGACCGCATGGTGGGAATTATCGGCAAGGCGGACCTCATCAGGACGCTGGTCCCTTGAGTGCGATCGATTTTACATACGCGAGCGCGTCGGACGGCGAAACACGCATACTTGGGCGAAAACTGGGGAACCTGCTTGCCGCCGGCGATGTGGTGGCCCTGACCGGCGAACTGGGGAGCGGCAAGACATGCTTTGCCAAAGGGCTGGCCCGCGGTCTGGGGGTCCCGGCGGATGTGGTGGTCAACAGCCCGTCTTTCGCGCTTCTCAATGAATATGACGACGGCCGTGTGACATTCTATCACCTGGACGCATATCGGCTGGAGCGGCGCGACGATTTTTTGGGCGCCGGCCTTGACGAGGTCTTCCACCAGGGCGGGGTGGTGGCCTTGGAATGGGGCGACCGCTGGCCGGAAATCCTCCCCGACTGGACGGTCACCGCGGCCTTTGATATGGTCGATGACACCAGTCGCAATATCAGGTTTTCCGCCCGCCATCCCCGTTCTGAAAATATTCTGATTCAATTGAAGCAACAACTGGGTTGAGGTCGATGTATGGCGTTCATCGTACAAAAATATGGCGGCACGTCCGTGGGCAGCATCGAAAAAATCAAGGCCGTTGCCGAAAAAGTCATTAAATATCGAAAGGAAGGCCACCGGATGATCGTGGTTCTCTCGGCCATGTCGGGGCAGACGGACGATCTCATCGGGATGGCCAACGAAATCGCGAACGAACCCGACCCCCGGGAGCTGGATGTCCTCCTCTCCACCGGAGAACAGGTCAGCGTGGCGTTGCTTGCCATGGCATTGAAAAGCATGGGTTTCGACGCCCGCTCCCTTCTCGGTTTTCAGGTGCCGATTCATACCAGCCGCCTGTACGGGAAGGCCAGGATTCTCAACATCGATACCGCCGGGTTAATCGACCAGCTGGACCGGGGTCGGATTGTGACCGTGGCCGGTTTCCAGGGCCTGGATGACGGGGGCAACATCACCACCCTGGGAAGAGGCGGTTCCGATACGACGGCGGTTGCCCTGGCGGCGGCCTTGAATGCCGATATATGCGAGATTTTCACGGATGTGGAGGGGGTTTTCACCACGGATCCCGATATCTGCCCCAAAGCAAAAAAAATGGACGTCATCTCCTATGAGGAAATGCTTGAGATGGCCAGCCTGGGGGCTAAAGTGCTTGAAATCCGTTCCGTTGAGTTCGCCAAAAAGTTTGGCGTTCCGATCCACGTCAGGTCAACATTTTCAGAGGAGAAGGGTACGATGGTGGTCGCTGAAACGAAGGATATGGAAAAAGTGTCGGTCTCGAGCGTCGCTTTCAACAAGAACGAATCGCAGGTCACCATCAAAAAGGTGCCGGATCGGCCGGGCACGGCGTACCAAGCCCGATTTCTACCGAACCATGAAGCTGGTCAGCGCCGTGGCCCAGGAAATCGACGCCGAAAAGGTGATGGGGGACGAAGACATTGCCAAGGTCTCGATTATCGGCGTGGGTATGCGCGCCCACGCC
>JAFDKD010000452.1 GCA_019307165.1 Deltaproteobacteria bacterium
ACGTCATCCCGAGCAGTGGTTCGGTTTGACAAAGCCCAGATGGGAGTAGGGATTCCCAGCCATCATCCTGGGAAACGACCAGTGAAATATATGTTTCGTTCACTTTTGTCTGAAAATTATAAAAATCAAACTACCAATGAACATGCCCAATTGAAGTTGCTCGGTTCCTAACCGGACACGATTAATAAGGGGTTTTAAAATGAAAGAGAGACGAGTGGTCGTCACCGGGTTGGGCGTGGTCGCCCCGAACGGCATCGGCATCGACCGGTTCTGGGAGGCCAATGTCGGCGGCATATCGGGCGTCGGCCCCATTACCCGTTTTGATGCGTCTCATTACAAAACGCAGATCGCCGCGGAAGTGAAGGCATTTGAGCCGAGGGACTACATGAGGGGAAAGGTGGCCTCCAAAGTAGACCGGTTTGTCCACCTCGGTCTTGCGGCTGCGGGTATGGCCTTGGAAGACAGCGGACTCGATCCGGAAAAAGAGGACCGGACACGGGTGGGGGTCGTCGTGGGTTCGGGTCTGGGCGGGATTTTGTTTCACGAAGAGCAGATCATGTTGGCCTATGATAAGGAGTCCCATCGACTTAATCCTCTCTGCGTGCCGCGTATAGCGCCCAATGCCGTGGCGGCGCACATCGCCATTGAACACGAATGCCGCGGCCCGAATTTCGTTATATCGACCGCCTGCGCTTCGGGAAATCACGCGATCGGCGAGGCATACCGGAAAATTCAAAACAATGAGGCGGACGTCCTGTTTGCGGGCGGGGCGGAAGCGCCCCTGACCGAGTTTACTTTTGGCGCCTATTGTTCGCTCAGGGGGGTCCTGTCCAAACGAAACCATGCGCCGCAGGAGGCCAGCAGACCGTTTGACGGGGAACGGGACGGTTTTGTCATGGGAGAGGGCGCCGGCATGTTGATCCTTGAGGAATTGAACCATGCAAGGGACCGTGGCGCAGGGATCTACGCGGAGATTGCCGGGTACGGGCAGGCAAGCGGCGCCTACCACATGGTTGTCCCCGATCCCGGAGGCGATGACGCGGCCCGGGCCATGAAGTTGGCGTTGAAGGACGGGGGTGTTGAACCGGAAAATATCGACTGCATTAATGCGCACGGCACGAGCACCATTGCCAACGATCTCGCTGAAACCCGCGCCATCAAAAAGGTGTTCGGCGAATACGCCCCCGAAATTCCCATCACGGCAACGAAATCCATGATCGGGCATACCATCGGCGCGGCGGGCGCCATTGAGGCCGTGGCCTGCTGCCTTGCATTGAAAAACCAGGTCATCCCGCCGACCATCAATTACAAAATCGTTGATCCGGACTGCGATTTGGATTATGTTCCCAATGACCGTAGAAGCGTTCAGATGGAAAATATCCTTTCAAATTCCTTTGGGTTCGGAAGCGTCAATGCCTGCCTCCTGTTTAAAAGAGGGAAGGTCGATTAAATGGGCTTTTCACGCCAAGACATAGAACAACAAGTCATTCGGGTCCTGTCGGACAAGTCCGCCATTCCCGTGGATGCCATATACCCGGATTCCCACCTTATCGACGATCTGGGGATGGATTCCCTTGATGCCGCCGAGAGCGTGTTTGAATTCGAGGAGACCTACGACATAGACATCCCGGACGAGGAAATCCCCAAACTGGAGTTTGTGCGGGATATCGTGACCTATCTGGCAGGGCGTCTGAAGGCCGGCTGAAATCGCACCGCGCGCGAATTCCTCCCTGAATAAGATACGTTATTCCATGTAGAAACCCACGTCCTATGGGCGGGGACCCAATACTCGCCAAGTACTTCCACAACCCCAACAGGTCGTATATTTTTGCGGAGCCGATTCAGTGACCATTCAGCCCGATCCGCCATGGAAAAAACTGTTATCCCGAGATGGCAAAAGCCCGGACGGGGCACGGCTGCTGCTCAGGCTTGTCCGTGAATGTTGGCAATTTCGAGGAAGACTGCTGCCGGCCGTCTCGGCGCTTTTGGCGCTGGCAGGGACCCGCCTTTATTTGACGTGGCTCGTCAAGTTGTGGGCGGAGGGGCCTCTGGTTACCGGGGATACGGCCGACATGGTTCGGCTTTTCATGCTGAGCACGGCAGTCACCGGGGGAATGGTCGTGGCCGTGTTTTTTTCCCTCTATATGCTTAGCAGCGTCAATCAACGCATGCTTCAAAGCCTGCGAAACAAAGCGCATTACAGCGTGATTCGGGCAGACATGAGGAAAATCCGGGAATATCGAGCCGGCGACCTGTATTCACGGGTTTTTAACGATATCGGGCTGCTGTCCGGATTCGTCGGCAACGTGTTTCAGAGAATGCTTGGCGAAACCTGCGTGGCCGTCGGATCCATTGTTATGATGTTTTATCTGAACTGGCGACTGGCGCTGACGGTCATCATCGTGGTGCCCATGGCCGCGTTGATGCTTGCGGGGATCACCGGTATTGTACGGCGATGGGCTGAAAGCGCTCAAACGCGGCTTGGAGCCCTGAGCGCGGTCTTTACGGAGCAGGTACGCGGTATTTCAACGATCAAAGGTTATCGGACCGAGGATTTCGAGCACGGGCGATTTGCCCGGATCAACCGTGTCTACCGGCAACGCTTCCTGCGGGGCGACATCTGGTCGGCGGCGCTTCTTTCCATTATATGGCTGATAACCGGTTTGGGGCTGCTCTGTCTTATCTGGTATGGCACCCGGCAGGTCATGAGCGGAGAGATCACCGCGGGAGCGCTTCTGGCGTTCTGTCTCTATGCAGGGCAGACAGTGGAACCTGTCCGGAAGTTGAGCGATGTTCATGTAGGCCTGCAGCGAACCATGGCGGCAGCGGGGCGCATATTCCAGGTGCTCGATCTCTACGTTGTGAAAACGGACGGGGGCCTGAGCATTTCTCATCCTGCAAGGGGCGCCCTGCAATTCGAGCATGTCCGATTTCGTTACAAGGATGACGAATCCCTGTTCGAGGACCTGGATTTCCGTATCGAGCCACAGGAGACGGTTGCCATCGTGGCCGCGAGCGGCGGAGGCAAGAGCACGCTGGCAAGACTCCTTCTCCGGTTTTGGGATGCGAATGCCGGGCGGATTTTGCTGGACGGCGCGGACCTGAAGGACTTGTCCCTGTCGCAACTGCGCAATGCGATTTGCGTGGTGGAGCAGGACCCCTTTATATTCAGCGGGTTATTAGAGGACAACATCCGATACGGCTCTTGGGAAGCGTCGGCGGCGGAAATCGAAAGGGCGGCGGATTTGGCCTGTCTGGGACCGCTTGTGGAATCTCTGCCCCGGGGACTTCACGCATCCCTCGAGGAAGGGGGGCAGGACCTTTCCGGCGGCCAGAAACAGCGTATCGCCCTGGCCAGGGCCATTGTTCGAGATCCCGCCGTCCTGGTGCTGGACGAGGCCACCAGCGCCATTGACAGCGACACGGAGCGGGAGATTTTTCAGCGAATAGCGGGATGGCTGACCCGGCGAACGGTGTTGCTCATGGCACACCGGCTGTCAACGGTAAGCCGGTTCGATCGCATTGTCATGATAGAGGGGGGAACGGTGGCGGGAGACGGGAGCGTATCGCAACTGGTCCGCGAGTGCCCGCCTTTTCGACGCCTTTTTCACGAGCAGTTTGATCCGTTAAAGGCTGCTGACACGGACTAAGTACACGACGTCTTAAATACAGTGTCGTATTAGGATTGAAACATTTATATTCACCGCAGAGCCGCAGAGTTCGCAAAGTTTTTTTGCTTTCCGCGGCAAAAGAAATATTCTTTTCACTCTGCGACCTTTGCGCCTCTAGCGAAGCGGGCGGTGAAAAAATACCAAAAACACGTCACCGTATTTATTCCATCTGCAAAACCTGGTCCTCTGGGCCAGCTGGCTATGCCAATGCGGAAATAAGGTTTCAGGTTTCAGGTGTCAGTGTTCCCCGCCCAACAACGGCGGGATCTTCGACAGGTGTCAGTACGAATAATAGACTTTGACGCCGCTGTGTGTTGCTGGAATTGCCCCCACTTGATTTTCCAGCGTTTGCTTAAAACAAATCTTTTCCTGACACCTGACACCTAATTGGTGCATCACTTACAGGACTTGGTTGTTGCAAGGCCCCCTATGGGGGCAGCCTCAAAGCCGGGTCCTATGGACCCGGATCTTTACCTTCTTGAATCTCCTATTATTTTCAGCATATGGAAACAACCAATTGAAATTCACCGTTCTTTACAACAATATCCCTCTTAAAAGCGGTTTTCAGACCGGTTGGGGCTTTTCATGCCTGGTGCAAGGTTTGGAAAAAACAATCCTGTTCGATACCGGCGGCAACGGCGGGATTCTGCATGCAAATATGAGGGCATCAGACGTGGACCCGGCGATTGTCGACCTGGTGGTCCTTTCCCACAATCATGGCGACCATGCCGGGGGACTGGGGTGGTTTCTGAAAGAAAACCCCCGTGTGACGGTCTATACGCCCACGTCCTTTTCAAGGGGCTTTCAAGAGGCCGTCAATCAAATGGGAGCGAAACCGGTATCCGTTTCCGCGCCGGGGGAGATTGTCGAAGGCGTATTTACAACCGGAGACATGGGTGGTGGGATAATCGAGCAGGCCTTGATACTGGAATCCACGATGGGCCTGGTCTTGATTACGGGCTGCGCCCATCCCGGCATCGTGCAAATCGCCGAAAAGACAATCCAGTTGCGGAATCAGGGTATATACCTTGTGGTTGGCGGCTTTCATCTCATGGGATACGGCGAGCGCGATTTGCGGGCAATCGCGGAACGGCTTAAGGAAATGGGCGTAAAAAGAATAGCGCCGTCCCATTGC
>JAFDKD010000453.1 GCA_019307165.1 Deltaproteobacteria bacterium
ATATCGATCTTGAGGAAATCATCCTTGTAGTCGTATCCCAGCATGCTCAACAGGGCCCGATTGGCATTCAGGAACTTGCCCTCTTTGCTGCTGATATACACGCCGACCCCCACGTGTTCGAAAAGCCGACGGTAATCCTCCTCCGACGCCCGAAGCTCCCGTTCTCTCTTTTTCCTGATGGTGATGTCCCGGTAGATGCTCAGCTTTGATGTGGTGCCGTCCGCATTTTCAAGGGGCATCTCCAAGATATCGTATGTCTTATCGACATGCCGTATATAGATCTCCTCATGGACTTTTTCACCTCTAAACACCTCTTCCGCCCGACACCACCTGCAAATCTCGTCCTTGTTGCTGATCACCTCGTAGCACTTCCGGCCCGCGCCCTCTCCGAAATCGCGGATCATGGCCTGGTTCATGAATTCTACGGTGTAGTCGTCCCTCACCACATAAATGCCATCCTCCAAGGCTTCGAGAATGGTCATCAGTCGTTCTCCGTCTTTGTCCAACATGGCGGGCCTCCCTCGTATGGTGATTTTAGAAATCGTGTTTATGTTAATCTATCAATTTAAAAAAATTATTTGAAACAATTTATCGATTTGTGGATCTGAGTATAAAGAGGATTGACGGGTACAGGGGCCTTTGCTAATTTAATTCAGGTAAAATTTTATCTAAGGAGGAATTGATAATGGTGGACGACATCAAAGCGGATGAAACATTGGATTGCCGGGGTCTCAGCTGCCCCATGCCCGTACTTAAAACGAAAAAGGCCATCGGAAAAATGAAACCGGGGCAGATTCTGGAGGTTATCGGCACCGACCCGGGAACCAGAAACGACATGCCCTCTTTTGCCAAAAGGGGCGGCCATGAGTATCTCGGCGAAAAGGAAGATGAAGGCTTCATCCGATTTTTCATCAAGGTAGGTTAGTGAACCGAGTAAAGGAATGATTCGTTTCGATGACAAGAGGTTGTAACATGAGCAAATCATTAGGCATATTAGTGAGTTCCGATCAGAACCTCGATAAGGTTATCCGGTTGTGCAAGGCCGCCCGGGACAAGAAAGATGTAGAGGTCACTATCTTTTTTTCACACCTGGGGACGACGCTCACCCAGGACCCCCGGTTCGCCGAACTGGAGGGCCTGGCCAAGATGGCCCTGTGCAACGTCGGATTTGAAAGCCATGGGCTCAAGCCCCCCGTTACCGGCATCGGCGAGAAAGACTACGCCACCCAGGCGAGGAACGGGGAATTGATTGAGGATTGTGACCGTTACGTGGTCTTCTAGGAGGCTGCCGGGAGGAAAAGAAAGCAATGGAAGATATCAAGCATGTGGCATTCCTGGTCCGCCGGAAGGAAGATCTGTGGGAAGGATCACGTTCCACACTGGGCCTTGCCGTCGAGAATTTCTATTCCTATATGTTCGTGATCGACGTAGAGGTGGATATGACGGAGGCCTACCAGGAAAACCTGGAATGGCTCGAAGACATGGAATGCGAGTACTTCTCCAACAATAGGGTCAATGCGGACGAGCACGGCTTCAAATACATGAGCCTGGAGGACATGGGCAAAAAACTGAAAGAAATGGACCTGATCATTCCGTTTTAGGAGTCATTAATGAAATACTTAAACATAGTGAAATCTGCGCCCGATGGAAATACGCAACTGTTCATGGATGCCGTGTCCGAGGGCCGGGAGAGCACCGTATTCAATCTGTATGACGAGACCGCAGATTATGATGCGTTGATAGACGCCATTTTCGAACACGATCGGGTCATATCCTGGTGGTGATCAACCGATCCCCTCCATCACACGGTAGCCGATCGTGTGATTGCCATCGAGAATATCCACCATTTCTTTTCCAGGGATACTCAAGACCTCACAGGGCTCGACGCATACCGCCGAGGATGCATAGGCCCCGCCGGAAAACAGGGCCGACCAGCCGAATGCATAGCCGGGCTTGATGGAACCCAGGGATATATTCACGCTTGTGGAAACCGCCACTTCCAGAAGCAGTTTCCCCTTTTTAAGCATGAAAAACGCCTCCGCGGGATCGCCTTCATTATAGACAACAGATTCTTCGCCGAAAATCCGGAGTTGCGTAAACGGCAGCATGCGCCCCAGCATGTCATCCGTCAGATCCTCAAGCAGGTAAATCCTTCGCAAATCATCGTAAGCAACCATTTCTTTGTCTCCGCGCCGACCCGCATTTCGTCCCCTTGAGGCATCAGGTCATCAGAAAAACGGCAATGAGAAGGATCGCCGCCATGCCCACGCCTATACCTATGGGAATCGTGCCCACCAGCATGTCCCTATAGGCCCTGGTTTTCAGGATGTCCAGCCGTTTGTCCCGTACGCCCATCAGAAGCCAAAGGCTCACCAGTGGAAGCAGGGCCAGTCTTGCCGGCAAGTCTTTTGACAGGCTCCCGGCGGTCCTCGCCGCACCAACCGCGATGAAGCGGTCGGTGCCGGCGTTCAATCCGTTGAACACGCGGTCCGCTATGCGGAAGAACAGCCTGGCACCCTTGCGGTACAACCAGTCCGCATCCAGGTTCACACAGCGCATTTCAGCCGGATAAATGCCCGACAGCAGCAACAGCGTAAAGGCCAGCGCGGAAAAGAACAGCAGCTGGCTCTGCCCGAGGATGTGTCCTGCGGTATACGGCTGATAGAAAACCTCCGGGTAGGGTAACAGACTGTAGAGGGGCCAGGGGTAGGAACCGATAAATATGCAGAGGGCGGCCGTGATGCCCATGGCCAGCAACATATGGAACGGCGCCTCCTTCGGCCTCATGCCGGAGTCGTGGGAGAAAAATGCGAAAAAGGGAATCTTGATTCCCGCATGGTGAAACACGCCGGCCGAGGCAAAAAGCAAGGTAAACCAGACGGCCGTCATATGTCCCGATGCGGCGGCATCCATGACCATGGACTTGCTCACGAAGCCGCTGAAGAGTGGGAATGCGGAAATGGATGCGGCCCCCACCATGCAAAAAATACAGGTCAGCGGCATGGTCCGGTACAGTCCGCCAAGGTCGGTACCGTTGATTTTACCGGTGCGGTACATGACCGCCCCCATGGACATGAACAGCAGGGCCTTGAACAGGATGTCGTTAAACGCGTGGGCCACGGCCCCGTTTATGGCCAGGGGGGTGCCGATGCCGATGCCGCAGACCATGAAGCCCACCTGGTTGATCAGGCTGTAGGCGAGCACCCGGCGGAGGTCGTTCTCGATCACCGCATAGAATATGGGGAAGCCGGTCATGAGGGCGCCTATCCAGATCAGGGCCTCGGTCCCGGGAAATGCCCTCACAAGGGCGTAGACCGCCGCCTTGGTGGTGAAGGCGCTCAGGAAAATGGTCCCCGTAATGGTGGCCTCGGGGTAGGCATCCGTCAGCCAGGTGTGGAGAACGGGCCAGGCGCAGTTGAGCCCGAAACCGAAGAAAATCAGCCAGGAGGCCGGTCCGTTCAGGCCTATGTATCCGAAGGAAATGGCGCCGGTTTGGTCGATGTAAAGAATGATGCCCGCAAGGAGACAGAGCCCGCCGGCCGCGTGGACCAGCAGATATCTGAAGCCGGCCGCCAGAGATGCCGGCGTCCGCCGGGCCCATATAAGAAATATGGAGGCCACGGTGAGCATCTCCCAAAAGACAAAAAACGTGAACAAATCACCGGCGAAAACCACACCCAGGGCGCTGCCGGCATAGGTCAGGCCCGCCGCATGCTGCAGATCGTCCTTCACATGGAGGGCATACAGAGCGGCGATGAAGGATACCAGATGGAATATGTACCCAAAGATCAGACTGAGGCGGTCTACCCGCCCCAGGACAAGCTCGTACTCCAGAAAGGGGATGATCCAGTGATTGCCTTCAGGGATGCGGACCAGGTTGATGAAACCCAGCACCGGTATGAGCAGCAGCAGGAACTGCTTCCACCGCCCCGGCAGGAGAGGCACCAGGATTGCGCCCAGGATGAATATGGCTGCCGGCGGAACCGTTTCAATCATAATAATCCTCGCGTCGCATGACCAGCGGCCGAAGCACATATTTCGCAACGATCACGAGCACCACACAGGCGACAAAACCGTAAACGGCGGAAAACTCAGGCCATTCCTCCCAAGGGAAATGGGGGTGCTTCGGGATAAAGAAATCGATCCCCAGCAGCACCACGAGAGACAGGTAGAAAGTGCGGAGCAGCCGCTTGACGTTGCGGGGCTTATCGAAAAGATACGCTTTTGATTTCGGATTTGGGATTTCGGAATTTTCGATTCCCGATTCTTGGTGTTGTGTTTCGCTGTCATTCATCATTCGTTATTCCTTTTTCAATGTTCAATGTTCCACCTGTCCTCAAAACAGCGTACTTCCCAAAATGATCCCCAGGTACGCCACGCCCACGGCCAGAGCGACAAAAAAGATGCCCCGGTAACCCGGGAGCGGTTCGTGGGTCAATGCCATTTTTTCGTCTTCATTCCCTTCCATTGCTTACCCTCCCGTCACGCTTGCAGCCACCATGGCGGCCAGTTTGAAAAAAGGCTGGGGGTAGAAAAAGAGGGCCATGGACATCAGCGCGGTGATCACCAGGGGAATTACGCAGCACAGGGGCGCCTCCCGGACCTTGTTTTCGAACATGGCCTTGTCCGGCGCACAGAAAAAGGCCCGATAGACCACGGGCATGAAATAGGCGGCGTTCATAAGAGAGCTTGCCAGGAGGACCACGAGGATCGAAAGCCGGTCGGCCTGAACGGAGCCCAGCACCAGATACCACTTGCTCAAAAATCCGCCGCAAGGCGGAAGCCCGATTATGCTTAATGCACCGATAAAAAAGGCCGCCATGGTGACGGGCATACGCCTCCCGATACCCACCATCTCACTGATATTTTTCTTGCCCGTGGCCACGAAGATGGCCCCGGCGCAGAAAAACAGCGTGATTTTTCCGAAGGCGTGCATGGCAATATGAAGCACGCCTCCCGTGATACCCCTCGGCGAAAGCAGCGCCACGCCGAGGACGATGTAGGAGAGTTGCGCAATGGTTGAAAAGGCCAGCAGCCTCTTGAGATTGTCCTGGGATATGGCAATCAGGGACCCGACCAGGATGGTGACGGCTGTGGGTACTAAGATAAACGGGGCCAGATCCTGGGAGGCCAGCAGGTCCGTGCCGAAAACGCCGGTCAGGACCCGCACGATGCAGAACACGCCCACCTTCACCACGGCCACCGCGTGAAGCAGGGCGCTTACCGGCGTGGGCGCCACCATGGCAGCGGGCAGCCACGAGTGAAACGGCATGATGGCCGCCTTGGCGAAGCCGAACATCAGCATGAGCAGCAGGACCGCCAGCATGGTCCGGGACCCGGATCCGGCCAGTATGCCCTCGGGCCGAAAATCGAGTGTCCCGTTAAAGGAATAACAGATCAACATGGCCGGAAGCACAAGCCCGATGGAC
>JAFDKD010000454.1 GCA_019307165.1 Deltaproteobacteria bacterium
TTTAAGCAAACGCTGGAAAATCAAGTGGGGGCAATTTCAGCAACACACAGCGGCGTCGAAGTCTATTATTCCTACTGACACCTGAACACTGACACCTGAAACCTTATTCCCGAATTGGCATAGCCAGATAACTCTGACCTGGCCCAGAGGACCAGGTTTTGCAGATGGAATAAATTCTGACACACTTCAATCTCCTGGAGGACCCGTTGTGAACAAGCAAAAGACCACATCCGCCAAAAAAAACGGTTATCAAAGACGCCTTCTCCAACCGAAAGCACGGGCCGGAAACGCCCGGAAATGGATGCCCATGGCGTCCCGCCTTTGGATGGGCTCGGCCCTGCTGTTTTTCCTTACGGTGACCGCATGCACCGCTCAGGTTCAAGCGGATTCAAAGCCCGAGCCCATGCCTGCTTACCTTTCCGGCGAGGAAATCCTGGCCGCAAAGGTATACCGAAAGGCCCTCCCCGCGGTAGTGACGATTTTCACATCGCAAAAGCAGATCCGCGGCGGAGAGGAGGTAAGTCGCGGCGGTATCGGAAGCGGGGTGATCATTTCACAAAAGGGCCTGGTTCTGACCGCGGCCCACGTGATCCAGGCCGCCGAGGAAATCGCCGTCAAGACCTACGAGGGGGAAATGCTGCCCGCCGAACTGCTTTTCAGCGAAAGTGCCGCCGACCTGGCACTGATCAAAATCATCGACCCGCCGCCCGGCCTCAAGCATGCCGAACTGGGTGACTCGGACCTTCTTGTGGTGGGTCAGATGGCCTATGCCATCGGCAGTCCCTACGGTCTGGAACACTCATTTTCAGCAGGACATATCAGCGGGTTCCGCGATTTCGACCGCTATTACGACGGTACGATTCGCGCCAGTTTCATACAGACGGACGCCGCCATCAACCTGGGAAACAGCGGCGGACCGATCCTGAACTCCAAGGGGGAGGTCATCGGCATTGCGTCACAGATTCTAACCTTGTCCGGGGGGTTTCAGGGAATCGGGTTCGTGGTGCCCGTCAATGTGGCAAAGCAACTCCTGTCCCTTAGGGAAAGGGTCTGGCTGGGAATCGAAGGCATCTACCTGAACCGGGAGGGTGTTTCAAAACTCCTGAACCAGGATCTCAAGGGCGGATTGCTCGTCGAAAGGGTGGCCAAAGGCAGCCCCGCGGACAAGGCCGGTTTGAGAGGGGGCTCCGTGCCCGCGCGCCTCCTGGACCGGGACTTCCTTTTGGGCGGCGACCTGATCGTGGAGTTCGGTACCCGCGAAGCCTGCAGCAGCGACTGCCTGGCTGATGCACCGTCCCGCTTTTCGGGCATGGACGAGATTCCCGTGATCTTTCTGCGAGGCGGCAAATACCATAAGACGACCATCGACGTGTCGGGCAGCCGCAGGAATTTTCTTGAAGAGTAGGCGGGTCCAGTCAAAATATGGAACCTGGGTCCCCGCCGGAGCCTATCCCGCATTTGGCGAAAATCCCGGCACAGACTGGGATGCGGGACCAGGATGACGCAAAAGGGGTTTGATCCGAAATATGGAATAAAATGATGACCCGGAAAATTTCAACGGCGTTATATTTCGATTATTCTAAAAATATAGTTGACAAAAACAACTCCCATGATCATTATACGATCATGGAGCATGAAACCGCTGCAAAATGCCTGGCCGAACTGGGCAATACCACCCGGCTGGCCATTTTTCGCTACCTGGTGAAGATGGGCCATGCGGGTGCGCCGGTTGGGAGTATCCAGAAGGCATTGGGGATTCCCGCCTCAACTCTCTCGCACCACATTGCGAGGCTCGTCGGTGTGGGCCTCGTCAAACAGGAGCGTGAAAGCCGAATCCTTCACTGCATGCCACAGTTCGACGTGCTGAATGAATTGATCCAATTTCTTTTGTCGGAGTGTTGTACGGGACCCGAGTGTTCCGAAATTTCGACCCAATCTCCGATTTAATCGACTCAAGACAGGCTGTTGATCACGGACGTTTTGCCCGGGAGCCATAAAACAGCGGAATGGATAACAGCGCCCGGGACATACCCGGCGGCATGAACCATGCCAAATTCAGGGCGAACAGGATTCGCCTTTTCATGGGATTTATATTTCCATGTTTTTAGAAACTTAAAACAATTTACACAGTCTAGTTTAAATGCATTCAAAGTAAAACACTAGAAAGGAGAATGACCATGCAGGAACAGGAAATCAGAAAAGCCGTTCGCAACCGTTACGCGGGAAAGGCCAGGGAGGCAAACGCATGCGCACCGTTTCCGCAGGTATCCTGCTGTGGAGGAGCTGGCCAAGCCGATCGGATCAGCGAAAACCTGGGCTATTCCAAGGAGGAATTGTCCTCCGTCCCGGATGGGGCCAACCTGGGCCTCGGGTGTGGCAACCCGACCGCCCTCGCCTCCCTGAAACTGGGAGAAACCGTGCTCGATCTCGGGTCCGGCGCGGGATTCGACTGTTTTCTGGCCGCAAGCCAGGTGGGGGAATCGGGACAGGTCATCGGCGTGGACATGACCCATGAAATGCTCGAAAAGGCCCGGCAAAACGCCATGGAAGGAAGTTACGGCAACGTGGAATTCAGGCTGGGTGAAATCGAAAATCTCCCGACAGCGGACAATTCGGTGGACATCGTCATTTCCAACTGCGTGATCAACCTCTCTCCGGATAAACCCAGGGTCTTCCGGGAGGCCTTCAGGGTCCTCAAGCCGGGGGGCCGGATCATGGTGTCCGACATCGTTCTTCTCGGGGTTCTTCCCGATTTTCTGAAAAAGTCCATGGACGCCTATGCGGCCTGTGTCGGAGGCGCCCTTCTCAAACAGGACTACATTTCGGCTATCGAGGAAGCCGGATTTGACCAGGTGGATATCATAGAAGAAGTGACCTTCCCCGCTCAGTTCCTCGCGGATGCGGCCGCCAACGACCCGACCCTGAAAGCCATGGGAGGTGAATCGGGCCCGTCTGCGGAAGTACTGGAAAAAGTGGCGGCCTCGGTGGTCAGCATCAAAGTCAAGGCGACGAAACCCATTATTCACACTGACACCTGAACACCCATATGAAACTTCGTAGAGTTCAGAGGTTCAAGGTTCAGAAGTTCAGGGTTACGGGTTGCGCGAATTGCTCATTCCGGCCTCTGCTCTTTTTACTCTCGCAAAGAACGCAAAGGTCGCCAAGATAAGGCCATTCGTGGTCGTTGTCGTAATCGCCGTCAGGCACCCAACTCTCTCTGACGGCGTATTCGCGCCCACCGAACGTATTCGGGTGAAACCCGATAGACGTCAAGCTGCTCATGACTGAGCTGCATGCTGAGGATCGTGATAGCCCAGGTAGCGCAACAACAGGTCTTCATGGTCAATTCCCATGGACCTTGGAAAAACGGTTTTTCTCCTTCTCGAAATCCAGCATGGGGAACCCTCCCTGTCCATTTAGTTTCGACGAAACCCTCCACCAGTAATAGGTGGAGGGTTTCGTCGGTACTAAGTTCATACCAGTTTTTCGGCAGTTTTAAAAACAGATGGCGCCTTGATAATGGATCAGCGCGTTTGAAGCGCTATTGACTCAGAAAAGGTTTTGGGATAAAAATTCGGGTTGTATTAGACGCCTGCAAGCCCCCTTTGGAAAAGGCAGACCGTGAAACCATACGTCCCCGTTTTCTTCCTCGTCATGATTACTGCGATGGCCGCATGTTCGGGCCTGCGCGTCAGCCAGGACTACGACCCGGCCACCGAGTTTTCCGGCCTTAGAACCTATGATTGGCACCCCGACTTGGAAGAGCCGAGAGAGGATAGCCGCATCAACAGTCCCTTCATCGACTCGCGGGTTCGATCCGCCGTGGACCGCGTCCTTTCGGACAAGGGATATCAACGGGCCGCCGACGGCAACATCGATCTTCTGGTGAGATACCGCTTTGAAATTCGCAGCAGGATCGCTTCCGACAACGTGCGGACGAGCGTGGGATTCGGGTCCGGCGGTTGGGGAAGTTGGGGCGGTATCGGTTTCAGCACCGGAGGGGGCGTCAGGGAATACGACGAGGGCATACTGGTGATTGACGTGCTCGGTTTTCATGGAGACACCCTCCTGTGGCGGGGGACCGGCACCCGGCCCGTTTCCGAACACACCGGCCCGGACAGGTCGAATAGGGAAATAAACGAGATGGTTGATAAGATACTGGCGCAGTTTCCGCCAAAACCCTGACGTTGCAAAAGCCGACAAGTGAGGCCGCTCATGGATATGAAACGTCCAAAACCCCGGATCGCCGCCAAGACCAAACCCAGTGAGGAAGGAATGAACCGTGTCGTTGCGGAGGCCCGCAGGGCGCAGCATGATCGCATGGCAGGCTACCGCGAGCGGTCCCTTAAGATCCACCCCTGGGTATGCGCCAAGTGCAGCCGGGAATTTACCACCAAGAATCTTCGTCTCCTCACGGTGCACCACAAGGACCACAACCACGACAACAACCCTCCGGACGGGAGCAACTGGGAAAACCTGTGTGTGTATTGCCACGAAAACGAGCACAGCAGATATGCGGACTATGTGTCCGGTGAAGGCGCCGTCGCGGGGGATAAACCGCCGGAGCCCGTCACCCATAAACCCTTTGCGGCCCTTGCGGACCTGTTGAAAAAGGATGGCGGTTAACGTGTGGCCCATAGCGGCCGGCTTTCAATAACGACACCATGTAAGGCCATTAATCCATTCGGCCATTTTATTTATGCAACTAAAGGGCAAACATGTAAGCGTTATACCCGGGGTGGGAAAGAAGTTGTCCGGGGATCTAGAGGCATTGGGATTTTCATGCGTGGAAGACCTTAAAGACCGGGACCCGGAAGACATGTATCAAAATTTGTGCACGCTTCGGGCCCGCCATATCGATCGGTGCGTCCTTTATGTTTTCCGGTGCGCCGTGTATTACGCAAACACGGCGGTGCATGATCCGGAGTTACTTAAATGGTGGAACTGGAAAGATAAGTGAGTCTCCTCCAGCAGCGGTGGAGGGTATAACTTAAATTAATAGGCTGTTAATTGCCGATATGGATTTATGATGGCGAATAAATCAGTTTTTCTCATATCCCTGCTTATGATGGCCTTCATTCTCCCGGGCTGCCCATACAACTCCGACACGCCCCTGTCCCCGCCCGAGAAGGCCGGCATCGATGCGTCGCTTCTGGGGACATGGGTAATGAAAAAGTCGCCCGATCCGGTTAATTCGTGTCGAATCCTCCAGTTCAATGAACACGAATTGCTGATTATCGTGCAGTCAAGAGATGAGCAGGACCTCTACCGGGCCTTTACAACAACCATCAACGGGGTGAAGTTCCTGAACGTGCGGAAAATCGTGGACACCTCCACGGATGCCGCGCACTGGCTATTTTTAAGATACACAACGGTCGGCGACGAACTGAGATACCGGTATGTGGAGGACACGCTGCCCGAAAGGGACAAACTGTCTTCGAAGACATATATTGATCTGATAAAGCGGAATCCGAAAAATCCGGAACTTTACGATGCGGAAAGTGACGGTGTGCTTGTTCGCACAAAAGACCAATTGTTGCCTATCCATAAATGAGGTAAAAGGAGGGATACACATGAAAGGATGGACCGAGGAAGAAATCCGGAACAGAGATTTGATGGCGCCTTGCGGCCTGTATTGCGGCGCTTGCGGCATTTACATCGCGACCCGTGATGGGAATGAAAAATTCAGGACGATCATGGCCAACCTCTATGGGCTCAAACCTGAACAAACCGCATGCCTGGGGTGCATGCAGCAGGAAGACGACCCGTCCGCAACCATGTGCATCTCCTGCAAAACCTGCGAGATGCGCGACTGCCTCAAAAGCAAAGGATACTACTCCTGCCACCAGTGCGATGACTGGCCCTGCAGTGTGACGGAAAAGTTCGGTTATGCCACGGGCCAAAGGGTAATGAAAAACGCGATACCGTTGTGGCGGAAGAAAGTGGCCGAGCACGGCGATGAAGAAGGCAGCGTCGAATGGGCCCGCGCGGAATGCGAACGCTACCACTGCTCATCGTGCGGGGAACCGCTTTTCAGGGGCGCACAGAGCTGCCGGGCGTGCAAGCACCCCGTGGCCGACGAACTGGACGGGTCTCTTTGAACCGGTGCGACTTTCTATGAATTCGGCGGTACGATCATTTGCCGCCATCTTGCTCTCCGGCGTCCTTCTATCCGCGGCCGCCGTCTACAACCGGTATCCCTTCGTGTGGCCGGATACGGAGTGTTACGTTCGTCTCAGCAATCTCATTTTTCGGACCCCCTTTTATTCGCTGTTAGTCTATCCGGTTCATCTGACCTGGTCCCTGTGGCCCGTTGTACTCTTTCAGTCGTTGATCGTCGCGGCGCTTCTCCATCTGACCCTGAGAACAACGTTCGGCTCGGCAGGGGCGCTGAGACTCCTGGTAACCGTTTTCATTCTCACGATAATCAGCAGCCTGCCCTGGGTAACCGGGCTCATCATGCCCGATGTCTTCACCTCTGTCCTGGTGCTCGCCGTTTTTCTCCTCGGTTTTCGCGCTGAACTGCTGAATCGATTCGAACAGGCCTCTCTCTTCGTTATCGTCGTCATATCCATCACCGTACACCTCTCCCACGTGCCTCTCGCGGTAGCGCAAATCTGTGTTATAGGGATCTTTGGTATCGCGTTCAGAAAATCGAGCAGGATTCGTGTCAGCAAATGGTGGGTGATGGCCGTGCCGGTGCTCATGTCGCTGGGTCTGATTCTGACCAACAATATTGTCAATCACGATACGGCGCAGCTCTCACCGGGCGGCTATTGCATGCAACTGGCCAGACTTGTTGCCGACGGCCCGGCAGTCTCTTATCTGAAAGAAAAATGCAGGCACAGAAGATATGCGCTTTGCGAGTACATCCATGAACTCCCGGATAACTCCGATAGATTTCTATGGGGTCAAGACAGTCCGTTAAGTAAAGTAGGCGGGTTTGACGGGTACTGGCGGGAGGCGCAGAAGATCGTATGGGGAACCGT
>JAFDKD010000455.1 GCA_019307165.1 Deltaproteobacteria bacterium
TCCAAATAAGTGGAAACATTTCCTTCCCCGGTGAGCACTTCAGCCAGGATATTTCCGTTTGGACTCACAGATCTTGAAAATTGCCAGTGGCCTCCTTCCTCATCAGTAAAATCTTTGATCCTTCCGTTAGCATCGAACACGTGGTCAAACCGGTTGCCTTCTGGCTGTATTTTAGCTGTTGCCAGACCGTCCGCATTATACTCAAACCTGTAAAAGCTCCCATCCGGGTAGATAATGCGAGTGAGGTGATTGTTGGCATCTATGGTTAAATTGGTTGTGATTCCGTCAGGAGAGACAATTGCCGTCGGTATGCCGTTTGCATCTCTTTGGATTGTAATTTCGTTGCTAAACTGGTCGGCCATGGAAATCAGGTTATTATCTTGGTCATAACCAAATTCCCGCAGAGAAACACCTGTGTTAAGATCAATGGTCTTTTTGTGGAGGCCTGAGCTTGCCATGATATGCCCAATCCCTTTCTCCGCAAAGATCATGTCTCCCAAAAAAATTGAATTGGCGAATATAATTGAAGGACTAACCTTGCGGATGCGATTATTATAGGTATCCTCTATGTAGAGATTTCCGGAGTCATCCACAGCCACGCCATAGGGTCCCTTAATCTCGGCTTGGGTGGCCGGGCCCCCGTCTCCACCATAGGCCCATGTTCCATTACCAGCGACGGTAGTGATGATGCCGCTGGTATCCACCTTGCGGATGCGACTATTATAAGTATCCGTTATATAGAGGTTGCCAGAGTGATCAACAACCACATCAATCGGACGATTTAGCTCGGCTTGGGTGGCAAGTCCACCATCGCCGCCATAGCCATAAGTCCCATTGCCGGCTACTGTAGTGATAATGCCGCTGGTGTCCACCTTGCGGATGCAAGTATTATAATAATCCGCTATGTAAAGGTTGCCGGAGTCATCAACAGCTATCCCATACGAATGACCAAACTGGGCCTCGGTTGCAGGACCCCCGTCACCGCTGTGTTCCCAACCTCCATTCCCAGCAACTGTAGTGATAATGCCGCTGGTATCGACTTTACGGATACGGTAATTATAAGTATCCGCGATATACAGATTCCCAGAGGTATCAACAGTAACGCCGCCTGGTTCATAAAGCTGGGCTTGTGTAGCAGGCCCACCGTCGCCACTGTAGCCGTAAGTCCCATTGCCAGCCACTGTAGTGATAATGCCGTTGGTATCGACCTTGCGAATGCGAGCATTAAAACCATCAACTATGTAAAGATTGCCAGAAGTGTCGACAGCTACGTCCATCGGCGTGTCAAGTTCTGCTTGTGTAGCAGGCCCACCGTCACCGCTGTAGCCGTAAGTCCCATTGCCAGCCACTGTAGTGATAATGCCGCTGGTATCAATCTTGCGAATGCGATTACAACCAATATCCGATATATAAAGGTTGCCAGAGGCGTCAACAGCTATGCCCCAAGGAAAATCCAGTTGGGCATCAGTTGCAGGTAAACCGTCACCGCTGCAGCCATAAGTTTCACCACCGGCCACGGTATCGATTATACTAGTAAGGTTCTTTGCTATAGTTCCATCCCCTTTATGAAGGATGGAAAGGTTCATAGGACTCAAATAATGATGATTAGATAGGTTCCAGCCCTCGGCGATTGAACTCTTTCCTTTACCAAGTTGGATATTGCTACGCTTCCATGAGATCGCCTCTTGTCTGGTAGGGATTCCGGTCACTCCAATGCCTGCCCGAGCAAATGCCTGCCCAAGACTTGCTCCTGACATATAGACCCCATCATAAACAAACCCTATACTAATATAAGCAGTTGCTGAAGGTAGCGGCCTTCCCAGATAATCCAGTCCATTCCAGATGAACTCAGTGATCTGATTAACCTGAGAGTTAAGAGTCTGCTGGAAGCTTCTGCCGGCCACATCCATTTTGATAATAATATTCTTGAGACTCGTAGGAACTGTTGCTCCACTGGCCGGGACAGAAAAAACAGTCTTATATCCTTTCACACGGTTGCTGCTATAATGAAAAGTCACGTCTGTACCGGGAATGGAAATGTTGTCCTCGTGGAAAATGCGGCTCCTATCTTCAACATACGAGCATATGACGCTTTTGTCGTCATTTTCATTCTGCTGGTCTGATATTGGTTTTGTTCCCGGATTCGGTTCAATGGCATCTGGCGGCAAATCGAATGGCCAGTTCCAGTCCGCAGGAGAAAAGTGGGTCATTTCCACCCGCCAGAAGGTGGCTCCCGGCGGGTATTTTATTGGGTCATCGAGTCCCGTCACCTCATCGCTGAATGATCCATTTTCATTAAAATCATCGGGTTGATCATCTCCATCCGCATCTAAAGCATCAACAATACCATCAGTACTTGTGTCGAGGAGTTTCACCACAACACCATTGTCAGAGGGCACCCAGACGCCTCTGTCTCGGTCGTAGTAACCTACAGGGACAATCTCTCCCACATTAAAACCAAGAAAATTATCCACCCAGGTAACAACCGGCATATCGAATTTTACCCTTTGAACCCCATCTACGCTTAGTTCCGCGCAGTAGGTGTAGGCAGAGTTAGGAGGAAGTTTGGCCGGCATGGACTCGGGGGTTGTGTACTCAGTGGCCCGGGTGGTGATTGTCGTTAGTGTCCCGATAACATTTCCCTCTGCATCCACCTCGTATGCATGATTATCCCCGGTGAAAACCATACTGCAGGAGCGGGATCCGTATTCGTCTGTTACCTCTGTACTCTGATGAGTGACAACCGTTTCAGGATTACCGTCAAAGGTCACTGTGGAAAATTCCGAATCCTCTATAATCATCTGGATAGTTTCAGCAATCGCGATGTCGTTCCAGGGAACATAGACCTTTCTGTGGGCGGTTATCAACCCTTGTTTCTGATAAACAAGGGTGATTGTGCCTCCGCCGTTCACTGGAATGGAAAATCGACCTTCAGTATCAGTTGAGGCAGTTCCGTATTCAAGATGGCCGTGGATCGTGATCGAGACATCTGTTATGGGAGAACTGTTCAGGTCCTGAACCAGCCCGGTGATAAGGGAAAATCGCTTGGGATTATAATCGGTTGTGGCGTCAGAGGGAATTAGATCTTCATACTGTTCACCAAAACTACCTTCCGGCTGTGGCTCTGTAGCAGCCTCCACCGTAACCACTGCCTGATCATTTGCTGTACCTCCAAGACCCGAAGCTATAATTGTGTGGGTGGTGGTTTGGGTCGGAGACACAGTGGTCGAACCGTTGACATCAACACTGCCGATATCGGGCTCGATGACACACGAACTCGCATATGTCGAACTCCATGACAGCGTAGAGGATGATCCAGCTTGAATAGTTTCAGGATTTGCGCTGAGTGAGACCGTGGGCGGATCAATGTCCTCTGTTATCTCAATGATGAGATAACTCCCCGGGCTGCTCGCCAGTTCAACCGTAATCGAGTTGTTCTGAATAAGATTAACCGGCGCTTGAAGAAGATAAACATTTTGGTTAAAATCACTTGTACCAAATATCTGTTCTCCATTCAAACAAACCGATGCAGTGCTTATCGCATCGGCTATTCTGTTATTACCGTCGATGGCCCCATTTTTGATAATGAGCATTCCCTCTCCCGAAATCGCAGTAAAGGAGTCTGTAAAAACATTGGGGGCACCTGCAGTTCGTTCATACTCATTAGGCCCAAATACGGATATTGTACCAGCCAAGGCAGCACCGGCAAATACACCCAGGATTAAACACAACGTAACAACAGCAGCCCTTTTCATAATTTATCTCCTTCGATCTTTAATTTAGCGTATATTGGTAGACCTTTGATAAGCTCATCTCTATAAGACCCTTACCGGGCAATTTGTAAGGGCATGATTTGTTTTGAAATAACAGCATTTGAAACAGATTCTTTAGTCCAAAACTCTTCGTAATCCCTGTATTGAAAAGGGTTCAGGCGAACATGAAAAAATTTACTGTTTTAATAGAATAGATGAGTTGGATGAGTTGGAAAGGCTTTGAGGAAGAAAATTAGATGGAAATTTGCCTTGAAAAATGTGCATCAATGCACCGATTCTTGTGCATGCTATATTGGATGGGGACTGTGAGATTTATTGAAAAAGTGTTTAATAAACCGGCTTATGCACTTGAATGGAAAAGTATGTCAAGGTTGGCCAGACCAGGTGGTTTCGACGTTTTGGAAACTAAAGGAGGTCAGACAAATCGTTTGCCTCTGTCTAAGTTACGGTACTGAACCGCTTCGGAAATGTGATCTACACTAATGTCAGATTCGCCGTCAAGATCTGCGATGGTCCTGGCAATTTTTAAAATACGGTTGTAAGCACGAGCGGACAGGCCCAGTTTGTCAATGGCCGATTCAAGAATATTGCATGAGGCTTCATCGATTTTACAATGTTTTTTAATATGCCGGCTGGTCATCTGGGCATTGCTGTAAATTTTTGTTCTTTTGAATCTTTCGGACTGGCGTTCTCGTGCCGCAGTGACGCGTGCTCTGATTTCCCCAGACGATTCTGCATCGGCATCCCCTCTAAGGTCTTTATATGCAACTGCCGGAACTTCGACGTGAATATCGATCCGATCCATCAATGGACCGGATATTTTTGAGCGAAATCGGCGAATCTGCGGATAGGTGCATCGGCACTCGTGCTTGGGATCGGAAAAATATCCGCAAGGGCACGGGTTCATTGCAGCCACCAGCATAAAACTTGAAGGGTAAGTTATGGTCAAAGCCGCCCGGGAAATGGTTACCTTGGTATCTTCCAGCGGCTGTCGGAGAACCTCTAATACATGTTTCTTAAATTCCGAAAGTTCGTCCAAAAACAGAACCCCATTATGCGCCATACTCACTTCGCCGGGTCTGGGGATATGACCGCCGCCGATCAAACCAGCATCTGATATGGTGTGATGAGGCGATCTGAAAGGCCTTTTTGTGATCAGGGCCTGGTCTTTTTCAAGTATGCCGACTACGCTGAATATTTTCGTAGTTTCAATGGCTTCTTCA
>JAFDKD010000456.1 GCA_019307165.1 Deltaproteobacteria bacterium
CACATTAAGGTCGATACGGGGGCCGACCCGGACGCCGTGACCGCTTTTTTCGCACGGGGGAACTTCCTCAACTGGGCGGTGGCCTCCAAGTTCGACATCGAAAAAAAGATCCTCACCGGAGGAAAGTTCGACGAGGCGAGCGGTCGGCTTATGATGGAATCGCGCGGATGCATTGGCAGGCGTTTCGTGAAAAAACTGCCCGTTGTCTCAGGCAGCGACACATATTACCTGACCCTGGGGATCAGGGGGCCCGAAGCGTCGGAAAAGGAGTCGCCGGACGATTGGACCACGCGCATCGAAATTTACGAGATCACGTCGACCGGCTTTGACAACAGCGCCTGCCAGAGCGCCATCGACGAGTTGGAGTCCGATTCACCCAACCAGGGCCAGATCAAGCAGGACATCGAAGACTGCATGGGATACGCCAACAAGGACCGGCATCTCGCCGACATCATGAGCGCCTTCAACCACTCCATACACAACTGCTGGTACCTGAGCAAGCATGATGTGTGGCCTCCCGGCGCCGGTCCGGTGGAAAGCGTGAGCAACGACTGTGAGCGCGTCTATGCCGGCGGCATCGACCCGGCGGATATCAACACGGACAATCGGGGATACGTGTGCTACGGAATATACAAGGAGGCGCCCGAAATCTCGGTGGGATACGTGGGGAGGTGCTGGGATCCGGATCTCCCGGGGTGGATAGACGAGCCCGAGGGCTGCATCGGAAGGATTACTGCGGCGAGTTGGAGTTCCCGGAGGTGGTCGATCCGACGGATCAGGCGGGAGAAACCGGCGAGTTCTGGAACATACCGGCCGTGCTGATAGACACGGGAATTGTCGCCCAGCTGAATTACCCGCTTGCGGTGTTCAAGGCCAATGTTTTGCAGGAGGAGCCCCCGGAAGGCCTTATTCAGGAATTCGCCGAGGACCTGAGAATCGGGGCCATGACCTTCAACTACGATGGCTCCAAGAGCGAGTGTATCAGACCCGACCCGTATATCCTTTATGATTGCGCCGATGGGGAGAACCGCGACGGAGCCCAGGTCATCTCCTATATCGACCAGGGGAGCGCGCACACCGACCAGCTGGTGTCCGCCATCAACGATATCAAGGCCACCACCTGGACCCCGCTGTCGGAGGGCATGTACAACGCTATCGGCTATTATGGCCAGAACAGCTGGCTGAGGCTGAATTCTGCGGACTTCGAGATCAAAGAGGCCAATGATCCAATTGAGGCCTGGTGTCAGTTCAACAACATACTGCTCATCACGGATGGGGCCTCCACGGCAGACCTGAACGCCGATGTAGTCAATTTTGCCAATACCGCCGGGCACAACGACGATGACCAGGCCGATGGGGTGGACTGCGGCACCCTTCACGGGAGCACGCTCCTGGACGACCTCACCCACTATGCCAAACAAGGCACCGGCATATTTTCCTCGGAACCCTGGGAAAACGGCGACAAGCAGAACATCACGACCCACGTGGTCGTGGCTGGGAAGCTTCGCTCCACGGGCTCGGGCAATGAATGCAGCCCGGAGATTTTACTGGAGAACGCCGCCCAGGAAGGGGGCACAACCCTCTATTATTCGGAAGATCCCTCCGGTCTGGAATCGGATCTCAGATCGGTGTTTACGGAAATCCGGGGCGGGGCGTCTTCCGCCTCGGCCGCCACGGTCATCAGCTCTTCCAGATGGGGGGAAGGCGCCATTTATCAGGCCATTTTTTGGCCCAGTGAATCCCTGCCCGGAGAGGAGCCCATCCGGTGGATAGGAGACCTCCACGCCCTGCTGGTGGACGCCGAGGGCAAGATGTACGAAGACAGCAACGGCAGCATGGCCCTGGAGGATTCGGATCAACGGATCTTTTTGTATTTTGACGAAGGTTCCGGCATCACCAAGGCCTGTTACGACGAATTGGACGAGAACCTGGCATGCACCGGAACGTCAAAAAGCCTGAAAGAGGTGAGGTATCTGTGGTCCGCGACAGAATGGCTCGGGAGCATCAGCGACGCCAACATCACCATCAACAGGAGCGCGGCGGATTATATTTCCGATGTTCGGAAAAGACATATTTTTACCTGGAACGACCTGGACAACGACGGCATTGTAGCTGCAACCGAAATCCTGGACTTTGAATCCCGGGCCGACTGGACGGCCGCTCCCCTCACGGTCTCCGGCGGTCGGGGCCCTGTGCCCCTCGATTTCGGGGTTCAGACGTCGGCGGAAGTCAACGGGGTCGTAGACTGGGTCCGCGGGCTCGACCAGGCAGGCATGAGAAGCCGGCAGTTCGCGCGCGACTTTAACCAGGACGGCAACATGACCGCCTTCACATGGCGGCTGGGGGATATAGTCAACTCTACGCCAATGGCCGTGACCGTTCCCGCAGAGGCGTATCATCTTATCTATCGCGACTATTCCTATTCCAAATTGGTGGCCAAATACCAGAAACGCAGGCATGTGATTTATTTCGGCGGCAACGACGGTATGCTGCATGCCGTAAACGGCGGATTTTACGATACGGATCAAAAAGGGTTCTGCCGCACAGCGGATTGCAGCGGGGCCGCCGGCGCGCCGGCGCTGGGCGCTGAACTGTGGGCTTATGTACCCTATAATCTGCTGCCCCACCTGCAGTGCCTGACGGATCCCGCCTACGAACACAGGTATTTCGTCGATTTGCGGCCGCGTATGTTCGATGTGCGGATATTTCCTGACGATGACGATCATCCCGACGGATGGGGGACAATTCTGGTGGGCGGGATGCGTTTCGGGGGCGGAAAAGTCCAGGCCGGCACCCTTGACCTCGACGGAGACAGCACTCCGGATTACCCGGGAGACACGCGGGAATTCACCTCCGCCTACTTCATCCTCGACATCACCAATCCTGAAAAACCCCCGGTCCTGCTGGGCGAGTTCACCCGGACGACCACGGGTGGAGAGGTCGATCTCGGATACACGACCATCATTTGCACGGTGGTTCCCATGAAAGAGGGGGATGTCACCAAATGGTATCTGATGCTTGGCACGGGCCCGACTGAAATCGACGGAACCACCGCGGTAGGCGACATGGCAAAACTAGCGGTGCTGCCCCTGGGCAGGTTCACGGAATCGGTCCCCAAGGCATTCCGGATACCCGATGCCGCTCCCGCGTCACCCGACGAATGCGGGGTTTTCGATGTGGGAAGCAACGCCTCCGTGTCAGACCTTATTACGGTGGATTATGACCTTGAGAGCAACTACAAGGCGGATGTGGTCTACTTCGGGACAATTGAAGGGACCTGGAACGCCTGGGGCGGCAAGCTCTACCGGCTGGTGACGATGAAAAGAGATGCGGACGGGGTCCAGGAGAGGACCGCGCCGAGCGAGTGGGGTTCCTTGATAACCTCGAAACCCAATCCGCTCCCGCTCATGGACGTGGGCCGGCCCGTCACCTCGGCGGCCTCGGTAGGGGGAGATGGTAAGAACTTCTGGATCTATTTCGGCACGGGCCGTTTTTACCATCCGGACGACAAGACGGATGCCGCCCAGCAGTCCTTTTACGGGCTCAAAGAGCCAAGAGATGCCGATGGGAACCTGACATGGGAGACGGTAGAAAAAACGGGTGATCACGACACCACGCCGGGGTCCCAGGGCCTGCTTCGCGTTGACCAAATTCTCGTGCAGGATACCAGCACCGGTGCTGAGGCCACGCTTTCATGCAGCGACGCCTCGGCATGTCTGCCGAGCCTGGACGGAGACACCGTCGACACATTCGATGAATTGGAGGAATATATCGCGGGGACGGATGACTCCACCGGGCTGGACGGGTGGTATCTCGATTTCAGCGAGGCCAGAGAACGGAATCTGGGGCAGGCCACGCTCTATGGCGGGTTGCTGACATTTCCCACATATCAACCGTACAGCGACGTCTGCCTCAGCGAGGGGAAAGCCTTTCTTTACGGGCTCTATTACCGGACCGGGACCGCCTGGAAGGAACCCGTTTTTATAGGCTTCCCTAAAGAACCGGACGGCATCGACGCGTCGCAAAACGTGATCGAAAAACTGGAGATCGGCCGTGGTCTGGTAACGACCCCGAGCCTCCATGTGGGCAGGACGGAGGGCGGAAAAGCCTTTCTCCAGACCAGCACGGGCGCCATTGTGGAAATTCCCGAGCCCAATCTGCCGATCAAGAGCGTGAAGACGGGAAGGATAAGCTGGCTGGAAATAATCGAATAAATTGATGGCTGCCGCAGCCTCGGTTTCTGAGGATTGCGCTGCGCTAAAAAAGGCCGAATCACGTTGTGTTCCCGGTCCCGGGGAACAAGAGCGGCCTTAAGTTCTGGATAGAGAAATAGGGGAAGGAGATGTTAATCATGGGCGGAAACATTATACGGATAAACAGGTATGGCTTTCGCAT
>JAFDKD010000457.1 GCA_019307165.1 Deltaproteobacteria bacterium
CTATGCCATAGCGGAAATGCGGACCTTGAAGTGAGCTAGCTCACTCTTGTGTAACTTCGTAGGGTTCAAAGGTTCAAGGGTTCAGGGTGCAGGGTTGCGGGTTGCTGTGCACGCTCCCCCCTTTGTAAAGGGGGGCCGGGGGGGATTTAATACCGTTGGCAAATCCCCCTGAATCCCCCTTTGCAAAGGGGGACCTGTCCGCCGCTTTCCGGCGGAACTTAACCGAGTCTATGGCTATTGCCCTTTTCTTGAAGCGGAGTTACCCTATCGATCAGCCTTGTCGGAGCGTAGCGGAGATCCCGCCGTCCTTGGCCGGGACCACCCCCCAGCCACGAGGCGGCGCTCATAAGTCTGTATCGCGGTTAAAACCGCTCCTACAGGGGTAATGCGATTATGTAACACCTTCGGTGTAGGAGCTACTTTAGTCGCGATTCTCTAGACTCTAGTCTCTCGTCCGCATCTCCAGGACGGCATAGCCGGAAAACTCTGACCTGGCCCAGAGGACCAGGTTTTGCAGATGAAATAAACAACACCAAAAGGACGCAAACCATGCATCCCGCCTTTCAGTTCTTCAAGGGGCCGCACAGCGGCCGTTTTCCCGTCTACGGCGTCAAGCGCCTGTTGTGGATCCTTTTCATGGCGTTCGTCGCGCTTCTGGGGTGCATGGGCCGGTACTTCACCGACGCGGGCGATCCCGATCCCTCCGCATCCCTATCGGGGTTCGAATCCACATCGTCCCTCGAATATTGGGCGGGCATCGTCTTCAACGGCCGGAAGATCGGTTTTTCCCACGTTGCCGTGGCCCCCGCACCCGGCGGCGACGGCCAATTCGAAATCCGGTCCGAGGCGGCCCTCCATTTCCGTTTCCTTGCTTTCGACAAAAAGATGGTCCTTAAATCCTATGACCTGGTGGCAAGCGACCTGTCACTACTCCGTTTCGTTTATGACTACAACTTCGACGGAAACGAGATGCGCCTTACCGGCGAAGTCAGTGCCGGTCGGCTGGATGTGACGATGCAAACCAAGGGCCGGAGCACCCGCCAGGAGATCGAATTGAGCGAAAAGGTCCATCCCACCGGCGCCATTGCGCTTTACCCCGTGATACACGGCCTTTCCGTAGGCAAGACTTACGTGTATCAGGTTTACGACGGCGAGACCCAGAGCATGGGAAGGGTGTCCCAGGAGGTCCTGGCCTATGAAACCAGCGAACTTTACTCCGGTGCGGCATACAGGGTGCGGACCGAACTCCAAAATCAAGCGGTCACCACCTGGCTGGATGCCGGGGGGAGGCCGCTGCTGGAAATGTCCATGGGCGGCGTGCTCATCGCAGCCCTGGAGACCGAACGGTCGGCCCAGGCCTACCTGGCCCAGGCCAGCCTGAACAAGGCGGAGACCATGCTCGAATTCAGCCTCATACGGACCCCATTCCCTGAAACGGCGGGCGATGTAAGCGACATGGAGGTTGTCGTCCGGGGCCTGGACGAGGACTTTGATCTCCCGTCCGACGAAACCCAGTCCTGTCGGCGCTATGGCGAAGAAGTGCAATGCCGCGTTTATCGGTCGGAAAACGAAAGCCTGCGCCCGCGGCTCGCCCTGCCTGTCGACCGGGCCGCCTTTCTGAAGCCTTCCCGCACCGTGCCCAGCCTGGATCCGGCGATCGTACAAAAGGCAAGGGAAATCGTCGGCCCCGCCGGCGATGCCGGGGGGCAGATCCCCCTGTTGATCCGGTGGCTTCAGGAAAATATCGAAAAGACGCCGGTGGATAGCTTTTCGGCGCTGGACGTGCTTTCCGGCAGGAGGGCCGAATGCCAGGGCCACACCTACCTGTACACGGCATTTGCCCGTTCCCTCGGCATCCCCACCCGCGTAGCGAACGGGATTGTTTATACCCGTTCCTACGGCGGCTTCCTGTATCACACGTGGGCGGAAAGCCTGGTTGACGGCCACTGGCTTCCTGTGGATCCTACCCTGGACCAGCTTCCAGCCGATGCCACCCATCTTAAAATCGTGGAGGGGGAGGTCCCGTCGGATTTGCTTCCCCTGTTGGGCGTGATCGGACGGATAAGGCTGCGAGTCATCTCAGCGAATTGACCTTTTAGCAACGTCAGGGGCGACGCCCTGATTTACCGTCAAGAAAACTCTGTTGTTGCACCATGATATTGGAAGTATATTTGCAAGTCACGACTTGTCAAGTTTAATTACGACAAGTTTAGACTTGACAAGCATCATCCCGTGGTATATACTTTTTCTAAAAAACTCGGATAATACTATGTTTATAGGTAGGAAAAGCGAGCTTTCATTTCTTGAGGCTTCATATGCAGAGGATGACTCAGCTTTTATTCCCGTTTACGGAAGACGTCGCGTAGGAAAGAGCGAACTCATACTGAAATTTCTCGGCGCCAAACCCGGGATCTACTACCTTGGCAAGATTGCCCCCGCGGCACTTCAGATCCGTGAGTTTTTGCAAGAGGCGGCCCGAGCCCTTGACGAGCCTCTTTTGTCTTTACTGGCTGCGAGCAGCTGGCATGAAGTATTCGAGGCCGTAACAAAGAAATGCAGTTCGCAGCAGAAATTCATTATTACCCTTGATGAGTTTCAATGGATGGTCGCGGCCAGCCCGGAATTGCCCTCCGTTATCCAGGAATTCTGGGACCGATATTGGAGAAAATCAGGCAACCTGATGCTTATCCTGTGCGGTTCATATATCGGATTTATGGAACGCGAAGTCCTGGGACGAAAAAGCCCTTTATTCGGCCGGCGAACGGGGCAGATTCTTCTACGGCCCTTTTCATATGTCGAGGCGGCGGAGTTCCATCCCCGATGGTCTCTCATAAATCGGGCCTTGGCTTATTTCATTTGTGGCGGAATTCCCCTCTACCTGCGTTTTTTCAATCAAGCATGCTCCGTGTATAGAAACATCGAAGAAAAGATTTTGGATGAATTCGGGCCATTGTTTCGCGAGCCGGACTTTTTGTTGCGGGAAGAACTCAGAGATGTTGAAAAATACTATGCCGTACTCACGGCGGTGGCCGCCGGATATGGGAGCAATCGCGACATCGCGCTGCAATCGGGAATTCCGGAAAGGAGCCTCCACTATTATACACAACAGTTGCGCAACATCGGGTATATCGGTCGCCGTCAACCTTTGACAGGGAATAAGGCAAACCCACGGCAGGTACGCTATGTCCTTCAGGATCCCTTGCTGCGCTTCTGGTTTCGGTTCGTGTTCCCCAACCTCAGCTTTATTCAACAAATGGGGCCCCAACGCGCTTTGCGTGACCGGATTCGCACCGATCTCGACAGCTATTTCGGTTCGTGCTTTGAAAGTTTATGCAGGGAAGCCCTTCCCCTCATATATGAGCGTGAGGGTGTAAATGCGTCTTTCGATGTAGGTGAATACTGGGATAAGAAGGTGCAGATCGATGTGGTCGGCTTTAGAGACGATCATTGGACGGACCTTGGCGAATGCAAATGGGGTGGCGTGAAATCATACAAGCAACTTCTGGGGGATCTCGAAAGAAAAGTGCGGGCCTATCCCAATACACGCGGAGCAACCATAGGCAAGCGGGTATTTTTGAAAAAAAACCGGGCTTCAGGGTGCGGCACGGTTCCGGTGTAAGTTGGTACGGACTCGAGGACTTATACGAGGGAAACGCATGATAGCAGGCGTAACTGGTAAAAGGGCGTTGCGCGGAAATGCGGACCGTGGCTTCGCCTGCTGTTCCTTGTTCTTCGTACTTTGTTCCTGGTGCGAGGTTCGAGGTTGCAGGTTACCGGTTGCGAGAAGGTTGTATTTCTTTCGCCAAGATCGCCAAAGACGCCAAGATAAGG
>JAFDKD010000986.1 GCA_019307165.1 Deltaproteobacteria bacterium
AAAGAGCAGAAACACCGCCGAGGTAAACACGGCGATCAGGACCGCGAAATAGGACATGTCCGGCATGACGTAATCGAAAAGGACGATTTTGAAGACGTGCACAAAAGAAAGGACTGCGGCAAAGGCCGTAAAGACCCGGAAATACCACAGGTGAAATCCATGGAGTTCCCGATATCGACCAACCGGTTTTTCAGCGGGTTTATCGTCGCTCTTATCATTCATATATCAATTCCTTTTAATTGGCGTCATTTTCGGGTGTCCGCTTTCCGAGAGCATGCTTCCACGCCGCCCTGGATTTCGGGTGAAAGGAAGGGGTTGAAATATCGGCATTTCAACCCCTTCCAGGATATCAAACGCTGACTGCTTATTTATTTTTGAATGCGGCTGCCCTGGCCTCAAACGTCTTGAGCTGGTCGGCCTGCCACTGGTCCATCTCGGCCGTCCACACGCCCACCTCCTTGAAATAGCGGATGGCGCCGGCGTGAGAGGGGACCGGGCTGGGATCTCTGACCGCCTGCTTGATGTTGAAGGCGGGCATGGCCCTGTGCATGCCCTTGTAAATGTCAAACCCCTCGTGCATGGCCTTGACCACGGCATAGACGATATCGGCATCCACGGTCGCATAACTCCAGATGCTGTAAGGGTAGCCACTGACTTCCATGGTTTCCCCTTTGGCGAGGCCGGGCGCCCTTTTACAAACTACCGGAACAAGCCACGGCGCAATCGCCTGTAGCCGCTTCCATCCCGCCTTGTCCGCATGGGGCAGGATGACCCAGCCCGCCTTGTGGGGGCCGGCCTGAAGTTCCTTGACCGTGGGCGTCACGGTTGCGGCCCAGCAGGCATCCACCGTTCCCTGGATAACGCCCTTGAGCTGTCCTACATACCCGCTCATGGGGATCGCCTTCACGTCATCCCAACCCAGATTGCCGAATGCCATGGTCCCTTCTATGGCCAACATGCCGGCGGGCCAGCCCGGGACCTTGGGAATTTTTTTACCTTTCAGGTCTTTGGGGTATTTGATGCCCGAATCCCCTCTGACCAGCATGGTCGTATAAAGAGAAAGCCCTCTCCACACCTGCCGCATAGGCTGGGGGCCCCACTGCTTGGCGCTGAACTCCGCCATGCCGTAACTGACGCAGGTGCCGGTGGCGCCCGTGAGGATGGCTTTTCTGCTCGATGGCCTCCCGGAAACCGCTTGAGATGGTGTATCCGAGTGAGCCTACTTTGTAGGAGCAGAAGGTAATCAACTTGGGAAGGTCCCCGGCGGATGCCGAGGGCGTAGGAAGTATGAAGGGAACGGTTAAAAGAAAGGTCAATGCGAACAGGATGCAAACGGATTTTTTCATTTTTTCTCTCCTTTTCATTTATTTAGAGTTAAGGGGAAAGATTCAATGAACACTGCGTTTCGGAATGCCGATATCACCTCCTTTGCATGCGGAATTGTCGATCACTCACAAGCCGTTGGCCAAATTCCCTATTGGCCTTTCGGCAGCCCTTCGGCAAGCTCGGGACAGGGCTCAAGGCGAACGGTCGGTCATTGAAATGAATGGGCTTTTCCGTTCATGCCGGCCTGTCGAAGCATCACATCGATTGGGTCAACAGCCTGCTTAAAATAATCAAATCGTTTCGGTCGGCGAATCCGCCGGATTGCCGGGGATGGGAAGAAAAAATTTAATCATATTTATAATTAAATTTTTCGCACCCTGTCAAAGAAAAATTTCACATCGAATCCAGCCGGCAAGGTGCAGAACCATGGAGCGCTACCCTGGAACTGCTCTCCCAAACCTGATGTAGATATCACCTGAATATTGCATGAACAATCTTGAAACATTTTAATAAAAACAGTTATTTCAATTAGTTATATGTGATAAAGCCGGATTTCAATGATAACCCATCAGGTTAAAGAATAACATACGTTGTTCTTTCAAGATTGTTCACCCTTCGGGAGCATGTCTTTCATTGAGAAAGTAAAATCCCGCTTGGGCTTCAGGGCAAAAGGAAGAGGCGTCATAGAAGGAGGTGAAGGGTATCAGCTTAGGGAGGCATCTGCTCGCTATAAGGTCCATTTTGGGGCTGAAAACGTCGATATAGGCCCTGAAAACCTCCATCTTTGGGATGTTATTCCCGAATAATCAACGCGTTATCGCGACC
>JAFDKD010000458.1 GCA_019307165.1 Deltaproteobacteria bacterium
AATAATCTTCAATTTTCAATTTGAAATCTTCAATCCAAAAGGGTGAATTATCTCGCAAAGGCGCGAATGTCGCAAAGAAAGAAAGACATTTGAAAATGGGGTTTTGCCCTCTTAGCGCGCTTGGCGATCTTGGCGAGAGAAAATAACTCTCCGAAATCAGTTTGAGAAAGCCTGCTACAGGTCACATCGAAGGCAGCGCCTGGCCTCCAGCATCGCCGTCTGCTCGTCAAACCCCAGGTCCACTTCATCGAAATTGTCAATCCGCGCGCCGGCCGGAAGTTCGTCCTGCCTTGGGCGCACCAGTTGCTCGTCCTCGTCCCGGGGTTCTATGCGATCCGGCATCAGGTGGGGCTTGGGATACCAGTATCCGGAGTAGTCTTTCCCGCGGAGGTAGCAGGCTATGGATACCGACGCCCGATGTCCGGCGGCTATGGCCTGGACCACTGTGGCGGGCCCGGTAACGGCATCGCCCCCGGAGAAAAAGCCCGGCACGTTGGTGGCCAGGGTATCTTCATCAACCTCGAACGAGTTCCAGCGGCTGATGGCGAAGTCATGATCGTCGCCAAGGAACGAAAGTTCCGGTTCCTGACTGATGGCCGGGATGACGACGTCGCAATCGATCACGAACTCGGAGCCTTCCACCGGGACCGGCCGCCGCCGCCCGCTCTTGTCGGGTTCGCCCAGTTCGTTTCGGATGCACTCCATGCCCACCACCTTGCCGTTTTCGCCCAGAATTCGAATGGGGTTCGTCAGATAGTCCAGGTGGATCCCTTCTTCGACCGATGCCTCGATCTCCGCGGGGTTGGCGGGCATCTGTTCCCGCTGCCGGCGATAGACGATGTGCACTTCCTCTGCGCCCAGCCTGAGAGATGTCCGGGCCGCATCTATGGCGGAGTTTCCGCCGCCGATCACGCAGATTTTTTGGCCCGGGGCCTTTTTCTCGCCGATGTTGATCTCCCTGAGAAAAGCGGTGGCATCCACAAACCCTTCGAAATCGTCCTCTCCGGGGATGCGCAGTTTCAGTCCCTTGTGCGCCCCTACGCCCATAAAAAAGGCCTTGTATCCCTGCTCCCTCAGGTCATCGAATGTAATGTCCGTCCCCACCTTCGTGTTCAGGTGGACTTCCACGCCCATTCGCTTGATGGCGTCCACTTCGTCATTGATCACGTCGCGGGGCAGCCGGTATTCCGGGATGCCCACGTGGAGCATGCCGCCCGGGACCGGGAGGGCCTCGAAAATAGTGACCGGGTACCCCTTCTGGATCAGGTCATACCCTACGGTCAGGCCGGCGGGCCCGGCGCCGATTACGGCCACCTTGTCATCCGGATAAAGGATACGGGCCGGTTCGATGTCCTTCAGTTTCTCGCGCATGCTGTCGGCTGCAAATCGTTTCAGGGTGCAGATGGAGATGGGCTTGTCCACCTCTCCCCGCTTGCAGTCGGTTTCGCATGGATGCGGGCAGACCCGCCCCAGTGCCATGGGAAGGGGATTTTCCTTTCGGATGATTTCCCAGGCTCGCTCGATATCGCCATGGGCGATCAGGGCCGTATAGGTGGACACGTCCTGACCCATGGGGCAGGTGGCCTGGCAGGGCGGCGGGCTGATCCGTTTGCATGTGCCCGTGAGGCAGTGTTTGTCGTAGATATGGGCTTCATATTCGTGCCGGAAATAGCGCAAGGTGCTGAGCACCGGATTGGGGGCGGTCTGCCCCAGACCGCACAGAGAGGCGGATTGAAGGGTCCTGGCCAGGCGGTCCAGGCGGTCCAGGTCTTCAGGCACGCCCTCGCCCGCGGTAATTCGTTCCAGGATGTTCAGCAGCTGCTGGGTGCCCTCGCGGCAGGGGGTACACTTGCCGCAGGACTCTTCCGCCGTGAATCCAAGAAAAAATTTGGCCAGGTCCACCATACAGCTGGTCTCGTCCATGACCACCATGCCGCCTGAACCCACGATGGCGCCGGTTTTGGCAATGGACTCGTAATCCACGGCCGTTTCCATAAGGTAATCCGGGACGCACCCGCCCGAAGGGCCGCCCAGTTGGACCGCCTTGAGCCGCTTGCCGTCCGGAATCCCACCCCCGATGTCATAGATGATGGACCGGAGCGGGGTCCCCATGGGGACTTCGATGAGGCCGATATTCCGCACCTGGCCGCTGAGGGCGAAGACCTTGGTTCCTTTGCTGGTTTCCGTGCCCAGGCTGCTGAACCAATCCGCGCCGCGGTAGATGATCTGGGGGACGTTGGCCAGGGATTCCACGTTGTTCAGGACCGAAGGGCGGTCCCACAAGCCCTTGTGCGCGGGGAACGGCGGCCTGGGTCGGGGCATGCCTCGTTTTCCCTCGATGGAGCGCATGAGCGCCGTTTCTTCACCGCATACGAAGGCCCCGGCCCCGTAATACAGCTCGATGTCCATGTCATAGCCCGATCCCAGGATGTCTTCGCCCAGCAGGCCGTATGCCTTGGCCTGGTCAATGGCGGCGTTCAGGCGTTCAATGGCCAGGGGATATTCCGCGCGGACGTAGATGTAGCCTTTTGTGGACCCGATGGCCTTCCCTGCGATGATCATGCCTTCCAGGACCGAGTGCGGATCGCTTTCCAGGATGGAACGGTCCATGAATGCCCCGGGGTCCCCCTCGTCGGCATTGCAGAGCATGAATTTGGGGCTGCCTTCAGCCGCGGCGCAGAACTGCCATTTCAGGCCGGTGGGAAAACCGGCCCCGCCGCGGCCTCGCAGGCCGGAGGCCTTCATTTCTTCTACAATCTGCTCGGGCGTCATTTCGAGGAGGGCCTTGCCCGCCCCCAGATATCCGTCCCGGGCGATGTATTCATCAATTTTGTCGGGATCGATCAGGCCCCGGTTCCTAAGGGCCACAAGGATTTGCTGGCTGAAAAACCCGATATCCTTGATTTTCGGGATATGTTCCTCGGCTTCCGGGCTTTCGAAGAGGTGCTTTTCGACCAACCGACCTTTCAGCAGATATTCCTCGACAAAATAGGGGACATCTTCCACGTGCAGCTTCTGGTAGAACACCTCGTCCGGGTAGGCGATCATCAGAGGGCCCGCGGCGCAGAACCCGTTGCATCCGGTGGTGGCGATATAGACTTCGTCGTCGAGTCCCTCCTTATGGACTTGCTCTACCAGCGCATCTCTCAGATCCAGCGATCCGTTGGACACGCAACTGGTTCCCGCACAGATGAGGAGGTGGACACGATACTTTTTTTCCATTGATTGTCCTCTTTGGAAACGGTATGCCCGGCAGCCCTAATAGGTTGTCTCGCTGCCTATGGCCAAGGCAAATTCCGTTACAGGGTTTCCCTTCAATATATGCTCGTCAAATATCCTGGCCGCCTTCTGCTCATCCAGATTGATATATTTTACCGGCGCAAATTCTTTTCCATCAACCGTAATCATGGGCTCCCGATTGCAGAGTCCGGCACAACCGGAGGATGTCAGTATGATGTCAGTAGCCCCGCTTTCTTCGATCTTCTGAAGAAAGGCAGCCGTGATTTTCCGGGCGCCGGCCGCTATCCCGCAAGTGCCCATGTGGACGGTGATCTTGATCCTGTGCTCCCCCAGTCTCAGGTTCACCGTACCTTTCATGGCGTCCTTGATTTTTTTCAGGTCTTCCACGCGAAGTTTAGCCATATTTGCGGCCTCCGTCATCGGCGTCTTCGCCGGTTGCGTCCTGTTTGAAAACGTCTCTTATCAGCAGCAGCACCTCCGGATGATTAAGGGGGATGCCCCCGCCCAACGTTTCCCTGATCTCCCGCGTATCCACTTCCGTCCTGGACCCATCCATATCGGCGGTGTAAACGATATCCACATC
>JAFDKD010000459.1 GCA_019307165.1 Deltaproteobacteria bacterium
GGTTTGGGGATAAAATCGTAGGCCCCCTGCCGGATGGCCTCCACTGCGGCCTTAATGGTGGAAAAGCCGCTGATCATCAGGACGGTGGGCTTTTGTTTTATCCGGTTTGCCGCCCGCAGCACCCCCAGCCCGTCAATGTCGGGCATGACCAGGTCTGTAATCACGATATCGAACGCCTTTTTCTCCATGGCTGCGACCGCGTCCCGGCCCCCGTATACGGCTATAGGCCTGTGGCCGAACTTCTCCAGGGCGTAAACCAGAAAATCCCCAACATCCTTATCGTCGTCCACAACGAGAATGGTTCCTTTAAATTCGTTTTGTTTCACAAGAAATATCCTTCGTGTTTGATGGTTTCGTAAAAAGTCAAAAAAGGAGCGTTTTTCAAAGCGCTCGCCGCTTACGGGTTACGGTTCACCTTGTATCTGGTACTCCGGCACGACCCGCATCAGTTCCTCGCGGATTCCGGCGGCGTCGGCTTTTTTGGCGAGTTCGATGAGTCTGGCCACATGGGTTTGCATTTCTTCCATGGATCTTATCCGGCTGCTGTTGAGCACCATGATGTCTTCATGGTCGGTTTCGACGATGTCTTCGCCTTCGGTAATGAGTTCTTCAAACAGCTTTTCCCCGGGCCGCAGGCCGGTGAATGTAATGTCGATGTCTTCCCCGGGGGTGAGGCCGTTGAGGGTGATGATGTCCTTTGCCATGTCCAGGATACGGATGGGTGTTCCCATTTTGAGGATGAAGATTTCCCCGCCCCGGCCCATAGCCCCGGCCTGGAGAATAAGGCTGCACGCTTCCGGGATGGTCATGAAATACCGGGTAACGTCGGGATGGGTCACGGTGACGGGTCCGCCTCTTTCGATCTGGGACCTGAACAGGGGTACCACACTACCCGCGCTGCCCACCACGTTGCCGAACCGCACGGCCATGAACCGGTTGTCGTTTTTGGCGGCATGGCCCTGGGTGATCAGTTCGGCCATGCGCTTTGACGCGCCCATCACATTGGTGGGCCGCACAGCCTTGTCCGTGGAAACCAGCACGGTCCGGCCCACGTGGTGACGATCACAGGCGACCATGACCTGCCGGGTTCCCAGGATATTGTTGAACACCGCCTCCCAGGGATGCAGCTCCATCATAGGCACATGCTTGTAAGCGGCCGCGTGGAACACCACGTCGGGGGCATACCGGGAAAATGCCCGATCCAGGACATCGCCGTTCTGCACCGATCCCAGCGCCGCACGGATCCGGATGTATCCGTACCGGGCCATCAACTGCTGCTCCATTTCGTAAAGCCCGGATTCATCCTTGTCGAAAATCACTACCCGCTCCGGCCTGAACCCGCAGATCTGCCGGCACAGCTCCGATCCGATGGATCCGGCGCCCCCGGTCACCAGCACGGTCTTGCCCCCCAGGTAGGTCCCGATCCGTTCTGTGTCCAGCTTTATGGCGGCCCGTCCCAAAAGATCCTCGTACCGGACCTTGCGCATAGCGGAAACCACGACCTTTCCCTCTATCATCTCCCACAGCCCGGGCATGGTTTTAAAGGGCAGTCCCGTGGATTCGCAGAAGCTGACGATGCGTCGCATGGACGAAGCGGAAAGGGTGGAAATGGCGATGATGATCTCGTCGGCATTTGTCTTTTCGGCGATTTCTGCCAGTTCGTTAAGCTCTCCCAGCACCGTCACGCCGTGAATGTTGAAACTGTGTTTACGCCGGTCGTCATCCACGATGCCCAGCACATGATAATTCAGCGCGACATTTTCCTTGATCTCCCGGACCAGTTTTTCCCCCATGTCCCCGGCCCCGATGATCAGCACCTTTTTTTTGTGCCGGATATCCCCAACCCATTTCCAGGCCTTTTTATCGGAGATACCGGAATGAAAAAGCCGGATGCCCACCCGGTAACCGCCCAGAAACAGTATGCTCAATACGAAATCGATGATGAACACGCTTCGGGAATAGCCTTCGAAGCGGTACACGCCCAGGATCACCAGGATAACGGCACCGCTTGCCATGACATTGGCCTTTAAAAGGTTTATCAGGTCATGGAGCCCCGTATACCGCCACATTCCCCGGTAAAGGCCGAAAAGCGACAGTGACGCCAGCTTAATGGGAATGATCCACATCAGGCACGGCAGGCATTGCCCGGCGAAAGCCGAGGGCACCACCACCTCGAACCGGATACAGTAGGCAAAATAATGGGCTGCAAAAACCGCCGCCACATCGGCAAGCAGCATGAGCCAGAAATTCCGCCGCCCCATGGACGCGGGCAGGAAAGTATGATGGATTTTATTTATGTCAGCCACAGACACACATAGATTTTTATATGAAGTTTTAAGGGGTTAAGTTGATAAGTTTTAAGTGGTTAAGTGTTAAGTGACCCCAGGATCCCTAACCTAACCACTTAAGACTTGTTCCTTACAACTCAACCGCCCGCTACGCTCAAGACGCCAAGCACGCCAGGAAAGACACTATCATCCGCCTGCCCCGCTACGCCCAAGCCCCCTCCTCTATCCTATCTCCTCTTTCCTGTTTTCTATTTCCCCTTTCCTATTTCCCCTTTCCTCTATCCTATCTCCTATTTCCTATCTCCTCTTTCCTCTTTTCTGTTTCTCAGTTTATCCTATCTCCCCCCTGCCCCCACTTAACACTTAAATCTTAAAACTTAATACTTCTTATCACTTCTTAAATCCTTCATTTCCCTACTGACATCAAACAAGAGTATGTCTTTCAAAAAATTGATAACCCATGATTGTTTCAGGCCGGTTACCGCCGGCTTTCCTTTCAGTTTGCAGATCATCATTTCGCCAAGGCTGCCCCACATTTTGACCATTTCGTTATACATCAGTTTGGCGGCAAGCGATGCCGGAAGTGTTTGTCCGGAAATGCCGGCCGTGGACACCTTGTAAAACGATACCCTGGCCGGTGATCCGAAAAGGGTCATTTTAAGCAGCAGGTACGAACGCGGCATGTGGTAGGCCTCGGTTACCAGAACGATCCGCTTAATTTCTCTTTGTCTGACAATCCGTGCCACGTAAAGGGCATTTTCAAAGGTACTGCGGGCTTTGTCCTCAACAATAAAAGAAGCGTTTTGAACCAGTCCGTATTGTTTTCGATAGTTTTCAAGCGTTTCCGGCTTTGCCGGAGAAATCAGAAGCCATTTCCCGTTGCCGCTGTTTGCCAGTTGAAATCCGGCAGCTACGCGCTTGACGGAACCGTTAAACACAACAACTGCATCTCCTGAAACCACATCGGCCTGTTTCAGCAAGATGACAAAAAAGATTGCCGCCTCTGTCAGGATTAGAGCAAACAGGAGGGCGGTAATACCGGTTAAAATACGTCTTGTTTTATATTTTTGGTTCTTTTCCAAATTAGTTGTAGAAGAGGGGCCGAGGATTGACGCCTCCCCGCAGCAAGCTACGGGGAATGCGCTCGCATTGCTTGTTCATTCCGGGAATTGAGAAAACAACAACTACAGAAAGCATATTGGACAGGATCAACCGGATTAAGCTGATTTTCCCCCCACCGGGGTGGTTCAAACAAAAGACAAACCGCCCGTTCGCTTCGCTCACTCAAGACGCCAAGATCGCAAAGAAAAACACTATCATCTGTCTGCCCCGCTACGCCCAAGCCCCCTCCTCTATCCTATCTTCTCTATCCTCTTTCCTGTTTTTCAGTTTATCCTCTTTCCTCTATCCACTTTCCTATCTCCCCTTTCCCATCTCCTCTATCCTCTATCCTCTTTTCTATTTCCTGTTTTCTATCTCCTATCTCCCCTTTCCCATCTCCTCTATCCCCTATCCTCTTTCC
>JAFDKD010000460.1 GCA_019307165.1 Deltaproteobacteria bacterium
GGGACCGGTGGAATTCCAGGAGCTTGAGAATGTCCACATCCGATACGGCGTCCCCCCAGGTCAGCATGAACGCGGCGTTCCCCAGATGGGGCGCCAGGCGCTTGATCCGACCGCCCGTCTGGGTGGTCATGCCCGTATCGACCAGTTCCACCTCCCAGTCCGGCGGCGCACCGCCCTGCAACCGGTCATTGTTGTCAGTCCCGTCGGCCCCGGGACCGGCGTCGATCTCATTTTCCTTTGACATGTATTGCCGGATCACCTCTCCCTTGTAACCCAGGGCAATGGCAAACCGGGTAAACCCATAGTGGGCGTAGTGTTTCATGATGTGCCAGAGTATAGGGCGCTCCCCAATGGCCACCATGGGCTTGGGTTTGACCTCGGTCTCTTCCAGGAGCCGTCTCCCCGCCCCGCCGGCCAGTATGACCACCTTCATTTCCCGTGACTCCCTTCTCTCGCATCTTCCATTTACAAGACCCGAACATCCGTCGACCGCGTTACGGCCGGCCGGCGTTCAACCATTTATCGCTCTTCATGAGCCTGAAAAAGACCTCCCATGCATCGGGCTTCGCCGCAATAACCAGGTCCGCGGCCATGCGGGCCCAGTTCATGTCTCCCGCCAGCCAACGCGCCATGTGAAGGAGGCAATGGCGGCGGTCCGAGCGGGACACCGGCGCCCGATGCACGGCCTTGAGATATTCCGCGAAAATCCGCCAATGGGGAAACAGGGTCTTTCCCCGTTTGGCCGGGTCGAACCACTCTCCGCGCATATGGTGGGCCGGCATGGCCCGAACGGACCGCGCAGCATGGTCGCGGGAACGCATCAGGTATTCCGGGATCTCGAAAAAACGGCCCCGCAGGCCCAGTTCGGCCCGGAGGATGCGGTCGGAACCGACAAAACCCCGGATCAGCGCGGTGCGTTTCAGGGCATGGGCGCGTATGAGACCGAAAATTTCGAACCCCCATCGATCGAAACGGACCAGCTGGGCAAACCGTTCGTGGGGCTTTGACGACGTTGCCTCGGGAAGGCTCAGGTCGAAGCGCCCGATATGCCTTCCCTCCCCGTCAATGATAGTGACAAGGGGATGGCACATCACGATGGCGGGGTCCGCATCGAGCACCCGCGCGCAGCACTCCAGAAATTCGGGCGCCATCTCATCGTCATGGGCCAGCCATTTGAAATACCGACCTCGAGACAGTCGGAACACCCGGTTGAAATTGCTTGCTGCGCCCTGATTTTCGCGGTTTCGGTAATACCGGACACGCGGGTCCCCTTCCGCATACCCTTCGCAGATGCGCCGGGTGCCGTCCGTGGATGCATTGTCCGAGATAACCACCTCGAAATCGGTAAAGGATTGGGCCATGACCGAATCCAGGGCGGCCGCGAGGTACTCCTCTCCGTTGAATACGGGAATGCCTACGCTGATTTTCGGGCTTCCCCCGGCCATGCTATGCCCGAATCCGGGCGACCTTGTTGTATACCCACCCGATCAGGGCGCCGCAAAGGGTGCCGAGGGCGAAACCGTAGGCAAATCCCACAAAACTGCCCCAAAAGGTGACCCGATATCCGATAAAATACTGGCTCAAAAGAGCCAAGTGGGGGCCTACCGGATCTCCCCCCTTAATCACCAGCCAGTTGGTGGCCGCGAAAATGATCAACCCCAGAAGCAGGCCCAGCACAAGCCCCAGGGCCTTGGCGTTGAGCCAGAGGGTGCCGCTGAAGAGCTTGTCCACGTCACTCAGGCCCTTGGGGTCCGGGCGTTGCACGTTCATGACGTCCTCCATGTCATCACAGATGATCGAAGAAATCCTTCAATGACAGGATTTCCGCCTTCTTCCTGATGCGATAAATATACATGGCCAGTGCCAGGTTCCTGAGATAGGCGAAAAGCCATCCGAGCAGCAAGCCCCAGGCCCCGGCATATGCAAAGGCCAGAAAGGCCCCTTTCAGCGTCACCGTGTATCCCACGAAAAACTGGGCCAGAAGGGCGAGGGTGGGGCCGACCCGGTCCCCGCCCTTGATCACCAGCCAGAGGGTGGCACCAAAAAAGAACAGGCCGGACACCGCCCCCGTTGCCAGGGCCATGGCCGCCTTGTCCATCTTGGCGAATGTCCCGGAGAGGACCTTTTCGCGTATCTTTTCGCCGAAACCGGCGTCCTCCTCCTCATGGTATTCCTGGTCCTCGTTAACCTCCCACAGGTCGCGGCGCCGTCCCGAAAGATTTTCCACCGCAAGGAGCCCCGTCAACATGGAGTGGTCCATGTTGTTATACCGGTGCATCCCGTTCCTGCCGATGGTCTGAAGGTTTTCAATGGATTCCATGTAGGTTCGAATTACGCGAACGCGATCGGCATACCCTTCGTCATAAACGGGATAGGCCTTTTTCTGCCGGAGGACCACTCCGTCCGTTACATCGGTTTCCTTCCCGAGGCCGAGCAGGGCCAGTTCCTTCGCGGCAAGGGCCAGGATGTCCCTGTCGGGCATCTCCCAGGTCTTGTCCCCCTCGTCGCAGAAATATTCCAGGCCCAGATTCGTCATGTCGGGGTCCGGGACCATGGCGGGACTCCAGTTTTTGAAATTCTGGACGCGCCCCACCTTTACTTCGGGCGTCTGCACGTATATCCACTGTCCCGGGAAGCAATCCCGAACATTCAAAATGAGGCCGGCCACTATAAAGGCCCGGTATCTCAGGTTGGCCGCGGCATCCAGCACGTGGCCGGGAGGCGGGGGATCCAGACGGTCCACCAGTTCCGTGATCGGCATGGAGGAGATCACCTGGCTGACGGGCAGCGCCGTTTCGCCGTCGCCGTCCCGGAGGGTGAGGGACCCGATCCGTCCGCCGGCGTGTTGGAGTCGAATCACCTCGGACCGGGTGCGGACGTCGCCGCCTTGCGCTTCGATGGCCTCGCTGAAACGTCGCCACATCATGCCCGGTCCCTGCAACGGGTAAAGGAATTGGTCGATCAGGGTCTTGGCCTTCTGTCCCCCCAGCAGGGCATGGGTCAAGGCGGTCATGAGGGAGAGGCCCTTGATCCGCTGCGCGGCCCATTCGGCCCTTATCTCGCTGCAGGGCAGACCCCAGACTTTTTCCGTATACGCCTTGAAAAAGATCTCATAGAGACGCCATCCGAACCGATTGACGACCCATTGCTCAAAGGTTTCTTCCTCCGCGATGGGCCTGATCCGGGCCTTGAGATAGCTTGCAACAACGGAAAGCGCCTCCAGGGGCCCCAGTCTGGTCAGGGCATTGGAAAACGCCAAGGGGTAATTGAGATATTTCCCGCGATAGTAAATGCTGGAGCGCCGGGAAACGCTCAACAGGTCCTCGCCCAGCATGTCCTGCCAGAGCCGGGTGATCTTTTCCACCTTTGTGAAATACCGATGGCCCCCGATATCGAACAAATATCCCCGATAATCGACGGTGCGTGCAATGCCGCCGAACTGGTCCTCTTTCTCCAGGACAACGGTGGCATGGTCGCGGCGGACCGATTCAAGCGCTGCGGTGAGCCCGGCCGGGCCGCCGCCTATGATCGCGATAGGGGTGGAAGACATAAGCAATGTTCGAACGTCTCGGAAATTCTACAACTTATTGAAATTATAGTTCGTTTGTCGGCTGTTGTCGTTTGTAAGCCACATGGAATGATGGAATAATTGGGGCGGAGCCCCTAAGTCCTGATTTAAAATTGATAATTTTTAGTTTCCAAATTCTAAATTCTAAATTCTAAATTCTAAATCTTTATTTCATGTTGCCGTTTAGCCTGCCCTTTCCCTTCTGTTATAGAGATGCCTGACATAGCCGACGGCAAAGG
>JAFDKD010000051.1 GCA_019307165.1 Deltaproteobacteria bacterium
AGCCTAAAAAGCCAGGGATGTCAAGCTGAATCGGAGACCACAATATGTGGGGGGTAATGAGACTTGGCGGGAGGTTGCGCTATCTGCTATTGTACCACAGTAACAGGTGATGGAAGGGCGCCTATGATATCCAAAATCAATCACAGGCGCGCCCAAACCGGTGATACGAGAATATGAGCATGGAAACCTTGTCAAAGGAAGCATTGAAACTCCCAAGCTCATTTATTGCAGCGGTTGTGCGCCTTGTCTCTACGCGTCGTCAGACAAACCGCCCTTGTCCCGCCACAGGGCCATCACGCGCCTTACTTCCACTCGAACCGCGTCCGCAGACCATTATGCCATGAAGATTTAATGCGGCCCTCCCTACCCATAAAGGACTGGATAAAACGGCATCCGGCAGCGTTTCACGATGACGACGAAACGATCTTCCTGGCCACGTCCCGAGCTGACTCCGCAGCGCCGCTCACGCCGTAGAAGGTCGGCGGGTTCACACTGTCCCCGACATTGAAGAGACCATTGACGGACGTTTCCGGGCCGAAACCATGGCCGGGCCGACCTCTGAAGCCGGGCCAGTCCTTCCTGAAGCTCCTCATGATCCAGTCGTCGGTCTCTTGGTCAAAATCAAGAAAGAATTCTTAAGCCGGGCCAGTCCTTCCTGAAGCTCCTCATGATCCAGTCGTCGGTCTCTTGGTCAAAATCAAGAAAGAATTCTTTTGCGTCTTCCAGGAGGAGTTCAAGCTCCGTTTGTCCGTCGAACGGTTCTTCCGAACGGGAGGGAGCCCCAAGGATGAGGTTCAAGTGCATGCCCTCCGGGGCCCATTCAGGACAGAGCAGGCTCGGGCAGGCGGCAAAGGCGGCTCTTCTGGCTTCAGGGAGATAGAGGAGGCCCGGGAAATCTATCTGGGGGCGATGGCTCAAGATCTCAATGGTCATGCTGTAAGCGGCTTTGGCCTGATCGATCCGAGAGAGTTCTTCAGCCGAAAACCACTGTCGCCCGGCCAGTTCCACCGTCTTCCCGATCCCGGCATTGCTGATCACAAAGGAACAGGAAACCTGCTCCTTTCGGCCGTCCTCAATCCACTGGACCCCGCTGATTTCTCCGTCATCGATCAGGATGTTCGTCGCTTTTGAACCGGCCAGGATACTGCCCCCGGCGCGCTCAACCACTCTGCCCAGAGTCTCGGCAATCTCGGCGTTTCCACCTGGTGGAAAGCCGAATCGCCTGAAACTACGCGCCCGGATCAGGCTGATCAGTTCGGCCGCACCGGCCTCATCCAGGCTTAAGGAAATGATACCTCCGCAAAGCGCACGGAAGATGCCGTGGATTTCCGGGTCATTCGTGTATCCGGACAGCCAGTCGGCCACGGACACGTCCGGGGGCGGTAGTTCCGTCGTCTCACGAAGGCCTTTCATCACCCGGTCGGCTTCATCAGGACTGCCGCAGGCTTCGGTCATCAAGAAACCGAGGGCGCCCTTTTTCGGCGGTTCGTGCTGTTGGCCCTTGATCAGATACTTGACCTGTGGTTCGGGATACCTAAGATCGAAGGGCAGGCCCAGGTCATCGAATATCCGCTGAAGGGATCCGCCCCCTTCGATGGCCACAGCGCCGGTGGTCATCGTATAGCCTTTGTGCTTTAGCGACGAACAGCGACCGCCGATGAAGGGGAGATACTCCAGGATGAGGACTTGAAATCCCCCGGAATCGGCCAGAAGGGCCCCAGCGCTCAGCCCGCCAATTCCAGCACCAATGACGACCACGTCGAATTTGTTCATGACGCCTCCATCACTAAGGCTTCGACCGGACAGAAGTCGAGGCAGACGCCGCACCGGACACAGAGTTCTTCGTCCACCCCTGTACAACCCCACCCGGCCTTCAGGGCGCCAAACTCACATACCAGAGTACACTGTCCGCATCCGACGCAAAGCGCTTCAATAACCTTTAATTGTTCCATAAAGAATTCTCCCGATTACAGCGCGGCATCGAAAAAACAATTATATCTCAGATTACACGGCTCCAGCGGATCATATTTCCCGGGAAAACGCCCCATATCTTGAACCCATGATGTTCCAGCAGTTCCTGCGTCTTTTTATGCCATGTTTCCGCTTATATCATGCTTCGTGGTGCAGAGGGTACATGTTAGAATCCCCGGAGATTGAAAATGAGGGTTCTGATGAAAGGCGGCCGGTTCAGTTTGGTGCGGATGAGAAGTTCGCTGTCTAATTCGCCGCTTGGAATTCTCTGCGATATTTGTTATGGCCGTTATTGAAGTAAGCGTCAACGCGCAGCGGCAAGGTTTCCTGCGACTAAGAAAAAGGATTGCCTCCGTTGTAGGAGCCGCGAGAATTCAAAATCGTCAGCGACGTTCCGGATGAGGAGGAGTCATCCCCTTGGGCATTCGTCTATCCCATTATCTTCGCGTATATCGGTTGATACCTCTGTGCTATTATTTTCTTCGCTTCTACCTCTCTCTTCTGAGGATTAGGGTCATCGGCGAGGAGATAGCGCTCGGGTGTCTGGCAGATTATGGACGGTTGATAGTCGCCGTGTGGCATCAACGATTTCTGCCCGCTCTGGCCTATGTCACAAAATTCAGGAATTTCGAACCCATTGTCATGATCAGCCAAAGCCGCGATGGAGAACTGATTGCAGACCTTGCCGAACGGTTGGGACTTGTGCCGGTCAGAGGGTCCAGTTCGAGAGGCGGAACGACGGCTTTAGCAGGCATTTTGGAGGCACTTAAAAAAAGCCCGGTCGTTATTCACATCGTGGATGGGCCCACGGGACCAAAGGGGGTTGTCAAACCCGGGCTTATCAGCATGGCGCAGATATCCGGCGCTGTCATCCTGCCGGTTATTGTTTCTGCCAAAAAGGCGTGGATTATGGGAAGCTGGGACCGTTTCCTGGTCCCCAAACCTTTCAGTGAGGTGACAATCGAATGGGGACAACCATTTGTCGTGCCCCGAGATCTGGACCCGCTTAGATTCGAAGAACTCAGGACGGAGATAGAGAGGAGTCTTTCAGCAAGATATGCGGAGGCTGATCTGAGTTCGGGCTGGGAACAACCTTTATAACCTTATACATTAAGATTATAAACCTGACTTAAGCTAATTTAAATATATCAAAAGATAACGAAGCAAGAAATACATGCAACAACAGACTCCATTTTTGTGCAAATATGCTTTCATAGCAAATTGAATTTAATAGAGGTATTCAAATTTTATTATGTCTAGGCAGCGATCAAACCCTTTACTTTCTTTCCTGTGGCGACCCAATGAGATCAACCATTCTGTAATGGAAGTGGCTCGTCAAACCTCCACAGGCGCCATATTCGACATCAGCACAGATCACGGCGGAGACATGGCCGAGGCCCTGGCGGCTACGGGGGCAAAAGATATAAAGATCTCCGCTGATTTTTTCATGGAGCCGGCGCTGGAGGACTTCCTCCAGGAGTCCGGTGTGGACACCATTTGGGTGGAACACCATCCCGCCCTTGTGACTTGCACTCCCGAGGCATTTCTCGAACGGCTGCATCACTTATCTGCCCCATTCGGATGTATTCCGATTAGCGGTGACCTGGATTTCCTCACCCTCACCCTTCAGTCGGAGTGGCACCCCCCGGCGATCGCCCTCAAGGGCGCCGAAGCTGCGGGCTTCGTAAGCCGGGAGACGGTAGGGGTGCTTTACACTACCCTGAGGGAAATGGGGAACCGGGGAGCCCGGATGCCTGGGTTGATCATCTGGGGCGGCGTGGCTACGCCACAGGCCGCTGCAGCCTTTCTGTGCAGCGGCGCAAGGGGCGTCGTGTTTGAGAGTCTCCACTGGCAGACGGATCTCGTATCCGCAAACGAGCGCCTGAAACAGCGCCTGTCCGTACTGCGTCCGGAGCACACCGCCGTGCTGGGCCAGGACCTTGGCGTCTCTTGCCGCTTCTTTGACAAAGGCAACTCCTTGGCAGTCAAAGAACTGAAGCAACACGCGGACGCGCTGTTCAGAGGTGAAGTTACGGATCAGGATCGCCGCGCTTTCGCCCGCAAGGTCTCAGAAACCGTCAGACCGGCACTGGAGAGTGAGTTGAGCCGCCAGGATCTTGTTTTTCTGGGACCCGAGGCGGCCTTCGCCGAAGCCTACGCTGAAAGGTTCGGCCGCTCTACCCTTCAGGCGACAGAGGCCTTCATCAAAGAAGTTTTCAGTCTCTGCCGGGAGGCTCCGGGCAAGCTGGAGGGCCTCGTGGAGAACACGGCCGCCAGGTCGCTGGGGACCCGGTATCCATTTATTCAGGGCGCCATGACCTGGATCAGCGACATACCGGAATTCGCCTTGGCCGTATCCGAGGCGGGTGCTCTGCCCACGGTGGCCCTCGGGCTGAAAAGCCGCACGGAGCTGGAGCAGGACCTGGGAACTCTTAAAGAGGTCATGGGGCAAAGCCCCTATGCAGTCAATATTGTGGCTCTACCGGAAAACCCTCATCTCGAACAACAACTCGCCTGGATAGAGCAAACCCGTCCGCCCTTTGCGGTCATAGCGGCCGGGGATCCATCTTATGCCGCCCGCTTGCAGGAGAAGGGGATCCAAACGATCTACATCGCCTCGAGCGAGGGTTTGATCCGCATGGCGCTTGAGGCCGGCGTGCGTTTTGTTGTCGTGGAAGGGAATGAGGCCGGTGGTCATGTGGGTGAGCACTCGACCCTGACCCTGGCACAAATTGCGCTGGAATTCCGGCGGAGAGAGCCGGGGCTTTTTCGGGATCGATACCTGGTGCTTGCCGGAGGTATTTTCAACCGGGAGACCTCCTTCAGGGCGTTCATGTTGGGCGCCGATGCCGTACAGATAGGTACAGCGTACCTGGCCACCAAGGAGATCGTCGCCACCGGTGCGTTGAGTCATTTATATCAACGCCTCATCGTTGATTCCCGCCCCGGTACGACCGCGGTCTCCGGCCGGAGCATCGGCCTCAGGGTTCGGTCTCTCGAGACCCCCAAGATGGAAGCCATCTGCACCCTGGAAAGAGAATGGGCTTCCGGCCGACATGATGAGAGTTCTTTTCGGCGCCGCCTGGAAACCCTGAGTGTCAACAGCTTGCTTGTCGCCGCCAGAGGCATCGAGCGACGCCATGGTCCCGTCCTCGACGAAGAAACCTGTCTCCGGGAAGGCCAGTTCATGAGCGGCGCAATATCCGGTGCCCTCAATCGTGTACTGACGCTCGCGGAACTCCACCGCGATCTGGCTGAAGGGCCCCTGCAACTGACCCTCCCCGAAAAGAATGATCTCCCTGCCCGAGAGGGCGCACCCCGGGTAAGATCGCGGGAAGAAGGCGAGCGGGTGGCCATCACCGCAATGGCTGTGGTCAATTCACTGGGTAACAACCCGAAGGAGATCTGGGACGCCTGCCTCTCTATGAAGAGCGGGATCATTGAGGTGCCCCGCTCAAAGTGGGAGCGCGACATGTATTATGATCCTGACCCCCGTGCCCGGGGCAAGACCTACTGCAATGTGGGCGCTTTTCAGAATATCCATATCTCCCGCAAGGAATTGGGCATCGCGCCTCAGGATTTCCGTTCCATGGCCGATTCCACAAAATTGACCCTTTGGCTGGCCGAACAGGTCGTCGGGCAATCGGGCCTTCTGGACTCCGACATCCCGAGGGAACGCATCGGGGTGCTTATTTCCCAAAACTCGGGAGAAGCGGCCAGCACGATCCCGGATCTGGTTTTCGACACGTATTCCTATGAGGTTGTCCGGCGCATGCAGAGTATCATCCCCATGACCCCGGATCTGGAAAGGGCTGCAGTGGAGAAAATCATGTCGGGCCGCCTGGCCGTGGACGATACCACCCTGCTCGGCCGGCTCAATTGTGCGGCCGGAGGCTTTGTGTGCAACAAGTACGGGTTTCAGGGCCCCAGTTACTCGGTTTCCGCTGCCTGTGCGACCAGCCTGGTGGCGCTGTACAGTGCGATCCTGATGATCAGAAACGGCATTATCGATGCAGCCGTTGTGGGGGGTGGCGAAGAACCCCTGAAACCTTCCCATTACCTGGAGTTCTCCGCACTCAAGGCCCTCGCCGGGCTGTCAGGGCCTGAACGCTCCGTCCAGGAGAACAGCCGGCCGTTTGACGCCAACCGCGATGGTATGGTCCTGGGCGAAGGCGGGGGCATGATCGTCATCGAACGGGAATCGGTGGCCAAAAAGCGGCGTACCCCCATCCACGCTTACATTACCGGTGTCGGTGCGAGTAATAACGATCAGGGGATGGTGGAGTCTCTGCCTGAAACCCAAATGCTCGCCCTTCGGGCATCCTTCCGGGATGTCAATTACGATCCTGACAACGTGGACCTGGTCGAATGCCACGCCACGAGTACCGTTCAGGGCGACATCGGAGAGGTCAAAGCCCTGGGGGCCCTTTTTTCATCCGCCAACGGGACGATGCTCACATCGTTCAAGTCCCAGATCGGCCACACCCTCGGCGCGTCGGGCCTAAACAGTCTCATCAGGGGCGTAACCGCCATGCAGGCGGGCATCTTCCCGCCCACTTTGAATTACCGAACGCGCGATCCCCGGATTGATCTTGAGGGGGCGGGTTTCCATGTTCCGGTCCAACCGGAAGAGTGGCCGCAACCTTCTGATCGCCCTCGACGCATGCAAGTAAACGCCTTCGGTTTCGGCGGGGCCAATTACGTGGTCCATCTGGAAGAGTGCCGGGAAGCCTCCGGCCGGGTCATGACGTCCGTGCCGGCATCCGAGAGACCCGAAAGCCGTGCGCCCTCAGGCCGGGAAGGACGTCCATCCATCCAGGGGGTTTCATTTTTTCTTACCCACGCCGCCGACCGACCCTATCGCCTGGGCGTTGTGGCCCCCGATGAAACAGAAGCCCGGGCTAGGGCGCAGGCTGTCGCTCCCAGCGCGTCTGAAGGTCCGTTTTCGGAGAAGTCCCTCAGGGCCATGGCCCGCCAGGGCATATTTGCCGCGCCGACTGATGAGCGGCCCAAACCCCTTGCCTTTGTATTCACAGGCCAGGGAGCCCAATATGCCTGCATGAGCCAAGAGCTCTACGAGACCTTTCCCGAAATTCGGGCCTGGATGGACAAAATCTCCGCTGTGGCCGAATTCGACGTGCTGGATCTCCTTTTCAATTCCAGGGAGGAAGACCTTCAGAAGACACGCTGGCAGCAACCGGCTCTCTACACCATGGAATATGCCATGGCGCAGCACCTGCTCTCCATGGGGGTCAAACCGGTGGCCATGGCCGGACACAGCCTGGGGGAACTTGTGGCCTTGAGCATCGCCGGGGTTTTTTCCTGCGACGACGGCTTCCGGATTGTAAATAAGCGAGCCCAATGCATGGACAAAGCCGGCGGGCTCCGGGGCGACCCGGGCACCATGATTGCCGTGGACGTACCAATGGATCATTTACAGGAGAAGGTCGCGGGCTACGCGAACGTCTTTTTCACCAACTTCAATTCGCCCCACCAGGTGGTGCTTGGGGGAGATACTGAACCGGTGTTGGCGTTCATGGATGATATTAAGAAGGAGGGTTATCGAGCCACCCGGCTCAAGGTGAGCATGGCCTTTCACTCGCCCATCATGAAGGTGATCCATGAAGAAATGGCCGCTTTTGTCTCGGACATTCCTTTTAACCCGCCCAGAATCCCCGTGGTGTCCAATACCACCATGGAGCCCTTTCCCGACGATCCGAACCGGATACGTCAGATACTCATGGCACACCTGGAATCACCAGTGCACTGGATGCAGAACGCCAAAACCCTCTGGGATGACTTCGGTATCAGACACTTCGTTGAAATCGGCCCCAAGGATACGCTCTGCAGCCTCGTGGGCGAAACCCTGGAGCAGGCCTTGTGCTTTCCCACCTGTATGCCTGAGGACGAAGCTGATGCCTATCGGGCAGGGGTTGCTCGCCTCTACGCCCTTGGGCACCTGGAGCACGATGATGCACCCGTGTTGGAGGCAGCACACCCACGGCCCGTCTCACCTGCCCCGCCTGTGATCCCGGCCCGTACCCCTAACGAGGACCGGGTGGCTGCCATTGTGCAGCGTGAGATCAATGCCTTTGTCATGGAGTCTTTCGGTAGAATTCTCAAACCGCAGATCGTAAAGGCGGTCCGCAGTGAATTGGATCCCGCCTTCACACAGGAACGGCTGGACCGCATCCTCGGAGCCTCTCCAGCGCCTCCGCCCTGCCGTGAATACCCCGAAAGAAAAGACCCCCCTGCACGATTGCCCGACCGGGAAGCAGGTGCGGCGGCACCCCCTCCGGAGCTCACGCCCCAGGAGGACGCGGAAAAGGAAGTGGATTACCTGGAACAAATCATCCGGATCATCATGAATGCAACCGGATATGAACGGGACGAGATTGAGCCCGACATGGACATCCGGCAGGATCTCGCCATTCGTTCCAGCCGTCTGCCCGTGATCATGAGCGGGGCTGAGCGAACATTCGGAATAACTGTCAATGTCGAAGACTTCGTGGGGATGCGCACCGTTAGGGAAATCGCGAACTGCTTCGAGCAGCTGGCGAACCAACCTGCCAAAAACATTCCGACCGAACAACTCGTCGGTCAAGCGCCTTCCGTCCCCTCCTTGGACGTGGCAGGTGAACCCGCTTCGAAGGAGGTTGCTCAAAAGGAATCGATCAAGCGGCTGGTCCTAGAAGAAGTCGCGATCCCACTTTCCTCCGTGAACCCGCTCACGCTCGAACCCGGTCAGGAGGTGGCGGTGCTCAGAACGGACCCCGGTTCTCCACTTGCCGCCGAACTATCGGATCTCCTGGAGGATCGGTTTAAGGCCCGCCCCCTGCATTTGGATTGTCTGGGTTCAGGCAAGAACGGTTCTTTCGATTTACGCACTTCCGAAAGCGCTCATAAAGCCGCGCAAAGTTTCAAGGAGGCCCGCTCCCTGGCGGGTCTAGCCCTGGTTTTGGACCACGGATCAGAATCCGTTCTGCCGGGTACGGAGAACATCCCGGCCTTTCTTACCGGATTCTTCGAGTGTCTAAAGAGTTTCATGGGTTCCAAAAACAAGGCCTTTTGCCTGGTGCTGCATCGAGGAGTGCAACCTCACACCCCTGAGGCCATAACCGGGGAAGGCATTTTGGGCATGTTTCTGGCTGCGGCCCAGGAATATCCATCCATGCTGTTTCGAAGTGTGGCGCTGGATACCTGCACGGACTTCAAAAGCGCCCTGGACACCGCCCTGGATACCGCGAACCCGCTCATTCAATTGATCTATCACGACCAGGAGGCTTTTTCCCTCAAGGCCTCCAATGAGCCCCTGTCTTTGGCGAGCGAGCCTAAACTGGAACTGGGGGCTGACGACGTGGTCGTCATTTCAGGCGGCGCCAAAGGCGTCACCTACCGTATCGCCCGTGCTCTCGCCCCCTTCAAGCCCCGCGTTGTGCTGCTGGGCCGAACCGAACTGGACACTGCCACGGCCTACGACGCCCTCCGCGATAAAAGCGGTCGCGCCGAAAAAACGATGCGCCGCCTTTTCAAGAAGAAAGCGCCTGACCCGAATGGCCATAAGCCGGAGAGGGATACGGCGAGCGCCCAGGCAGGCCTGGATATGGCCCGCAACGTATCCCGGCTTTCCGTTCTGGGACTCAAGGCATCATACCTTTGCTGCGACGTCGCGGATCCCGACAGTGTGACCCGGACGTTGGACCAGGTGGTAAAGCGGTACGGCAGAATAGACGGGATCATCCACGGGGCCGGTGTCATCAAGGATGCCTTTATCGAGTACATGGCCCCTGAGGACTTCGAGCAGGTCGTGGATGTCAAGCTCCTGGGCGCCCGGAACCTCTACCGCGCTTCCAGAGACCATGGACTGCGGTTCTTCGCTGCGCTCTCGTCGATCGTGGCTGTCCAGGGGAATGTCGGTCAGGTCAACTACTGTGCCGCCAATCGATCTCTTTCAGCCCTGATGCGGTCATTGAAGAACTCCCATGAGGGCCTGGTTTCAAAGGCCCTGATGCTGCCGCCCATTGAGGGGACAGGTATGGCCGAAGACCCCGAGGTTAAAGCACTCATGAAGCTCAAGGGGCTGGAGTCCGCCTTTGTTCACGCAGACGAGCTGGCCCAGGTGTTCTGTCATGAGCTGTTTCTGGGCGCGCCCCGACAATCCCTGGTGATGCTCGCCCGCACCTTTCCGGCGGTTAAGGGGACTCTCCTCGAACCGACCGAATCCGATGAGATTGAGGCGAGCCGTTCTCTGGGCGGAGTTAGTTTCCAACACGGGGACCTCCCCATGATCGAGGCCGTGGACGAGTTGGACCTCAGGAACGGCGAACTGGTTGCCAGACGGACCTTCTCTCAGGCCTATGACCTCTGGCTTGAGGATCACAAGCCGTTCAAGTTCCTCAAGCACCCCCTGGTCTCAGGCATCATGGCCGTCGAGACGTTTCTCGAGGCGGCCCATTTGCTCTATCCCCACTTACGTGCGTTCGGTGTGCGGCGGTTGAGGTTCGAGGATATCTTGGAATGTCCTCAGGGCATGGCGCGCGAAGCGCGTATCATTTGCCGCAGACAAAAAGATGCGGGCCGGGAGGTCCGCTGTGACGTCCAGCTCTCCTGTGCTGACATATCCCCTTCAGGACGCCTCCTGGACACACGGTCCACAAACTACGAGGGGGAGGTCATTCTCGGACCGCGGACCGCACCGCTGCCGCCCTGGCCGGAGTTCGCCGTGCGCGCGGAGGAGTTGGACACGCGACCCATGGAAGCCCATGAAATCCAGGACAGCTACGAAGAGCGCACCGGCCTCAAGGGCCGCTACCGGGTTCTTGAAAAGATCCACGGCACCGGACCCAAGGTCGTGAAAGGCCAGATGGTTTATCGGGAACAGAATGATATAACCGGCCTGGGCCGGGTTCACTACCAGTATTCACCCTATCTCCTGGAAGCGCTGATGCACCTCTTCGCATTCCACTTTGCCGCCCGGCAAAAGGAAGAGTCCTCGAACCTCATCCCCGCCGGCATGGAGGAGATGCGATTTGCTCGGCGCGCCCGGAATGAAGAGCGTTGTGCGCTCGAAGCACGCCTCCGCTCCCGGGACGATCAGGGTTTTACCTGGGACGCCCGTGCGGTTGACGAAAGCGGGGCCGTTATTATGCAGGTCCTTTCCATACGCATGAATCGGTTCAGTCAGTAGGAGTGCCTGCCCCATGAAAGCAAGGCGCCGGGAACCAAGATCCAGTCCTCGGAACCAGGATCATATCGGTCTCGGGGCAATACACACCCTGCC
>JAFDKD010000461.1 GCA_019307165.1 Deltaproteobacteria bacterium
AATACCGTTGGCAAATCCCCCTAAATCCCCCTTTGCAAAGGGGGACCTGTCCGCCGCTTTCCGGCGGAACTTAACCGAGTCTATGGCTATTGCCCTTTTCTTGAAGTTACCCTAATCGATCAGCCTGGCGTTTTTTCAGCCACGAGGCGGCGCTCATATGAAACTTCGTAGGGTTCAGGGTTTCGGGTTACGCGTTTCGAGTTGCAGGTTGCGCGGAGGTTGATTTTCTCTCGCCAAGAACGCAAAGGTCGCCAAGATAAGGGCATTGAAAATTGATCGCCCTTTCTCCGTCATCCCCCGCAAAAAACGGCGGGATCGCCGATCCGCGCCCCTTCTTGTCGTCCCCGCATGAATTTGGCGGGGACCCAGCATCATATCAAATCAAAATACGAATCCTTCCATTCAGGTTCTCTGGATTCCCCTTCGGCCGTGAGCTCAGGGCCGAACGGCCGCCAAATTCATGCGGGAATGACAGGTTGATTTCCCGTTGTTCTTGTGCGGGGACACCTTGGTTTACTGACACCTGTCGAAGATCCCGCCGCCCTTGGGCGGGGAACACTGACATCTCTAATGGGCCTCCATGGAATCCGACACTGTTTTCCAGAAGTTTCGCAGTCGATTAGACTTGTCGGAGCGTAGCGGAGATCCCGCCGCCCTCGGGCGGGGCCGCACCTAGGCCAGAGGCGGCGCCGGCTTATGGATGCGCCTTGTCAGGCATCCTTTGCGGGAAAGAGAAGACGGCATAGGCCGTTGGGATTTTTTTCGAACTGGCGGTATGGGGCCGCCTTGTGACCTCCCTGAGGCCCGCATATAGACATGCGAACCCGGGCAGTGAAAAAAAAGTTTAGAAACAGTTTGCATTTGATTTTGACATCTGATAAATGAATCTCATCCAAGCAATTTTCAATTTTCTCCAATTTCATTATTTAATAGATTTCCCCGGGTAAACCCGGGGGCCTTACGGTTATGGCTCAACGTGAGCCGACCTCACCTCTGCTATCGCAGCGTTGAGGAAATTCATCCACGGGTGAACCCGCGGTATTCTGTCTACGACCGCATAAATTTACAATTATAATCAAATAGGGCTGCGCCCTTTATTTTATTCCTAACCCTCAATTTCTTGCTGCAAATATTTGTGAAACGCTATTGCACTGACTGAAAGTGTCAGTCATGCCACCGAGAGACTTCAAGTGAAGGTACAGGCCGGCCTATGACGGAACAACCTGACTCCACGAACCGCAAGACAGCAGCATCACTGCAAAGCATCACCCTCTCCTTCGGCGGTGTCAGCGTTTTAAATGACGTGTCCATGGACATCCGCGAAGGGGAACTCCTGGCCCTGATCGGCCCCAACGGCGCCGGAAAGACCTCCCTGATCAACTGCATTTCCGGCTTCTACCATCCTCAGCAGGGCGACGTCATCTTCCAGGGCGAGACAGTCAACAGGCTCAATCCCGTTCAACGCTTCAAGCTGGGCATTTCCCGGACTTTCCAGAACATCGAATTATTCAGCGGTCTGACCGTGCTGGACAACTTGATGGCCGCCAGGAACAACATGATGTCCTATGGCGTGATTTCCGCCGGCCTCTGGTTCGGAAAGGCCCGCCGGGAAGAGATAGAACACCGGGAGATCCTGGAAGACATTATCGACCTGCTGGAACTGGAGTCCATCCGCCAGAGCGTGGTCGGCGCGTTGCCCTACGGCCTGCGCAAACGGGTCGACCTGGGCCGGGCCCTGGCCAGCCTGCCCAAGCTGCTTCTGCTTGACGAGCCCATGGCCGGAATGAACACGGAAGAAAAGGAAGACATGGCCCGGTTCATCCTGGACATCAAGGAGTTGTGGAAGACGACCATGGTCATCATCGAGCACGATATGAGCGTGGTCATGGACATTTCCGAGCGCGTCTCCGTGCTGGACTTCGGGATCAAAATCGCCGAAGGGCCGCCGGAAGACATCAAGAACGATTCCAATGTGATTGCAGCTTATCTGGGCATTGAAGAACAGGAGGCCAAGTGAAGGCTATGCCGGTTCAGGTACAACAACTTCCCGACACGCTGCCGCAGCTGTTACGCCACCACTACCGACGGTTCGAGGATGATCGGATCGCCATGCGGGAAAAGGACCGGGGCATCTGGAAGCCGTTTACCTGGGCGGATTACTATTCCATTGTCCGGCGTCTGACCCATGCCTTCCTGGACCTGGGGCTCCAGCCCGATGAGAAAGTGGCCATCATCGGCGAGAACAAGCCCCATGTCTACTGGTTCGAGCTGGCGGCCCTGACCTGCCGGGCACCGGTCCTGGGCATTTTTTCCGACTGCGGGCCTCAGGAGATCAAGTATTTCCTGACCCATTCGGATTCCACCTTCGTGATCTGCCAGGATCAGGAGCAGGTGGACAAGGTCCTGGAGATCAAGGACGACATCCCGCTGATCCGGAAGGTGATCTACTGGGAAGAAAAGGGGATGTGGAATTACGACGATCCCCTGTTGATCACCATGGACGAGATGATGGACATGGGCGCCGAAAAGGCCAAAGAGGCCCCCGACCTGTTCGAACGGATGATCGAGGAGACCGACGGGGACGACATCGCCGTATTCTTTTACACCTCCGGGACCACGGGCCTGCCCAAGGCCGGGCTGCAGTCGCACCGCAATATCATCGCGATGGCGGAGCTCATGGACCGCCGGGAGCCGGCCCTGGAATCGGACCAGAGCGTTTCCTACCTGCCCATCGCCTGGATCGCTGAACAGCTCCAGAACGTGGGCTACTCTCTGTTCAAGGGATTCACGGTCAACTTCCCCGAAAGCCAGGAAACCGTGCCGCAGAATATCCGGGAGATCGGGCCGCACATGGTCATGTTCGCCCCCCGCAACTGGGAGGAATTCATCCGTACCATCCGGGTCAAGATGGCCGACGCGGGCCTTTTGAACCGCATCTGCTTCAACGCGGCGCTCAAGATCGGCTACAAGGTGGGCGACGCCCGGATGAAGGGGGGAAAGGCGGGCCGGCTATGGGAGTTGTTGCATTACCCGGCGGAATGGCTGGTCTTCCGTCCACTCAAGGACCGGCTGGGCATCAAGCGAGGCCGCATCGCCCGGGTGGGCGGCACGGCCATCAGCCCGGACGTGATCCGTTATTTTCAGGCCATCGGCATGCCCCTGGTGCAGATCTACGGCAGTTCCGAGTGCGGCATGGTGACCATGCACCCGCCGGGCCAGATCAAGGCCGAGACCAGCGGCACACCTTTGGACGGCTATGAGGTCAAGCTGTCGGAGACGGGGGAGATCCTGGTCAAGAGTCCCTGTATTTTCAAAGGGTACTACAAGGCGGAAGAAAAAACGGCCGAGGTGTTGATTGACGACTGGTACCATACGGGCGACTTCGGCAACATCGACGAAGACGGGCACCTGATCGTCATGGACCGCATGGACGACCTGCAGGCCATCGCCGGCGACAAGCGGTTTTCACCCCAGTATGCCGAGACCCGTCTTCGCTTTTCCCGGTACATCAAGGACGCCCTGGTGGTCGGCCGGGCGGCGAAGGACTACGCCGTAACCCTGATCAACATCGACTACGACAACGTGGGCCACTGGGCCGAGACCAACCGGGTGGTTTACACCACGTTTCTGGACCTGAGCCAGAAGGAGGGCGTCATCGAATTGATCCGAAAGGAGATCGAGTCCATCAACAAGCTGCTTCCGGATCATGCCCTCATACAGAAGTTCATCAACCTGCACAAGGAGTTCGACCCGGACGAGGAGGAACTGACCCGGACCCGCAAGGTGCGGCGGGATTTCATGGAG
>JAFDKD010000462.1 GCA_019307165.1 Deltaproteobacteria bacterium
TCCTCCGTAGCAGGTACTGCGGAGGGTGGAAGGGGGATCTGTCCGCGGTTCTAAATCCCCCCAACTCCGCCCTTACAAAGGAGGACTTACCTTTCGGAAACACCATGGGTTGTGCAAAATGCATTGCCCACAGTGATCCGCGGTATTCCTGGTGTCCGTTGTCAACACCGCCAGGCTAGCTCACCGTCCTATTGTGTGGTGCTGTTGATACTCCCCAAACACCTCCCGCAAAACGCCGCATATTTCTCCCAGCGTGGCATATGCCTTCACGGCATCGATAAACCGGGGCATCAGATTGTCGTCGCCTTCGGCGGCTTTCCGCACGGCTTCCAGGGACGATTCGCAGCGCGCCCGGTCCCTGGATTCCCTGACCTGACGCAGTTTTTCGATCTGGCGCCGGGCCAGTTCGGGATCGGATTTGAAAAGGGAGAGGCCCAGGTCCTCCTCCTCTACCTGATAGGCGTTTACACCGACCAGGACCCGCTTTTCCTGCTCGATGTCTTTCTGCATGGCATAGGCCCTGTTTTCGATTTCCCTTTGAATAAACCCGGTCTCGATGGCTGCAATGGCCCCGCCCATGTCATCGATCTTTTGGATGAGGGCCGTTATGTCTTCTTCCATGGTTCGGGTCAGCGTTTCCACATAATAGGAGCCCCCCAGGGGATCCACCGTGTCGGTCACACCGGCTTCGTGGGCCAGGACCTGTTGGGTTCGGAGACTGAGGCGGACGGAATTCTCCGTGGGTATGGCATGGGCCTCGTCAAACGAACAGGCGGCCAGCGACTGGGCCCCGCCCAGTATCGCCGCCAGGGCCTGATAGGCCACCCGGACGATGTTGTTTTCGGGCTGCTGGGCGGTCAGGCTCACGCCCGATGTCTGGGTGTGGAAGCGAAGCATCCACGAACGCGGGTTTTTTGCCTTGAACCGGTAGCGCAGGAGGTCGGCCCAGACCTTGCGGGCGGCACGGTATTTGGCCACCTCCTCGAAGATTTTGTTGTGGGTATTGAAGATCCAGCTGATCCTGGGGGCAAAGGCGTCTATATCCAGACCGGCGGCAAGGCCCGCCTCGATGTAGGCGATGGCATTGGAAAAGGCGAACGCGATTTCCTGGACGGCCGAACATCCGGCCTCGCGCAAGTGGTACCCGCCCACGTTGATGGTGTTCCACAGGGGAACGTGGTCCTTGCAGTAGGCAAAGATGTCGGTGATAAGACGAATGGAGGGCCTGGGGGGGAAGATATAAGTCCCCCTTGCGGTGTATTCCTTTAATATATCGTTCTGGATGGTGCCTTTGAGCTTTTCCGACGCAACACCCTGGTTTTCGGCTACCGCGATGTACATGGCCAGGAGAATGGCCGCGGGCGCATTGATGGTCATGGATGTGGAGAGCTTGCCCACGGGCAGGTCCCGGAACATGATCTCCATGTCCTGGAGAGAGTCGATGGCCACGCCCACTTTTCCCACTTCGCCTTCGCTCATGGGATCGTCCGAGTCGTAGCCGATCTGGGTGGGCAGGTCGAAGGCGATGGAAAGACCGGTCTGCCCCTGCTCAAGCAGGTATTTATACCGTTTGTTGGTTTCCTCTGCCGTGCCGAATCCCGAATACTGGCGCATGGTCCAGGTGCGCCCCAGGTACATGCTGGGGTGAATGCCCCTGACAAAAGGGTACTCGCCCGGGAAGCCGAGGGCGTCGGTATATCCGTCATCACCCGGAATATCCGGCGTATACAGGACTTCCACCGGCTTTCCCCAATCGGTTTCGCGCGGTTGGGGGGGGCGTTTATTCAAAAGGTCTTCAGCCCAGCGCGCCTTTTCCTCAGAGATTGTTTTCGGTGTTTTGCCCATGCCCTGTCCTCACTCTAAAGAACCTTTTATTTCATTTTAACGTTGACAATCCGACCGATATCCGATAATCGGAAACAGAAAAATCTAATCAATAAATTAATTAAATTTCAAATTAGATGTCAAGTGAAATGTTTTTCGTTCGGCCTTTTCGAGGCTGAGAGAGGAGAAAATATGTCACAGGAACTTATTCAGGTCCGGATAAACGAGAAAGTGGCCGTCGCCACCATGAACAACCCGCCGGCCAACGCCTTGAGCCCGACCCTGAGGGACGAATTTATGGACAAGCTCAAGATGCTGGCGGAAAACGACGATGTCTGGGTGGTGATTATCACGGCCGCGGGGGAGAAATTTTTCGCGGCCGGCGCCGACATCCCGACGCTCCTGGACCTGGACGAGGAGAGCGGCCTGGCCCGGGTCCAGACATCTCGGGCGTTTTACAGCGGCATTGCCGCCATGGAAAAACCCGTGATCGCCGCCATCAACGGCATGTGCTTCGGGGGCGGCTGCGAGATGGCACTGGCCTGCGACATTCGGGTAGCGGCGGACCATGCCAAGCTGGGCCTTCCGGAAGTCAACCTGGGTCTTATTCCGGGGGCCGGCGGGACCCAGCGCCTGCCCCGCGCCGTGGGACCCGGCTGGGGCAACTATCTCCTGTTTACGGGCGACGCCATATCGGCCGCAAAGGCCTATGAGATCGGGCTGGTGCAAGAGGTGGTCCCGGCGGCCGAACTCCTGGACACGGCACTGGCCATTGCCGGCAGGATCAATAAAAAAGGGCCCCTGGCCGTAAGGGCCGCCAAGCGGGCAGCCTCCAGGGGTATGCAGGAAACGCTGGAAAAGGGTCTTGACATCGAAAATCAGGCCTTTGGCTTTGTCTGCGGCACCCAGGACAAAAACGAAGGGGTCACCGCATTTTTGGAGAAGCGGAAGCCGAATTTCCAGTGCAAGTGAAAAAAATTCACCACAGAGACCACAGAGAGCACAGAGGATTGTTATTGACGGAATATTAACCCACTTCCGTCATGCCCGCGCAGGCGGGCATCCAGTCGAACGGGCACTTGGATTCCGGCCTTCGCGGGAATGACAACGAAGGATATCAACCGGTTTCCTGAGTGTAACTCTATTTCTCCGATAGCCATAGAATCGGTAGGGTATTAGGGAAGATAGTGATTTAATGTGTGATAATGAAGTATATCTTTCTTCGTGGACTTCGTGTTCTTGTGGTGAATGAAAAGATATTTTAGAAAGCAAGGAGGATCAATCCGATGGGCAGAAAATGGATGACCGAAGACCACCAGATCTTTCAGAGCACGCTCCTCAAGTTTGTCGAAAAAGAGATCGAGCCCAACATCGACCAGTGGGAAGAAGAGAGGCTTATTCCCCGGGAACTCTGGCGCAAGATGGCGGAACAGGGCTTTATCTGTGCCTGCCTCCCGGAGGAATACGGCGGTTCGGAAGTGGATTACAGCTACTCCGTCATCATCCAGGAGGAGTTGACCCGGTCCACCTGCACCGGCATTTCCACCGGGATCAGGGTCCACGCCGACATTGTGGCGCCGTATATCCTGGACAACGGTACGGAAGAGCAGAAAAAAATGATCCTGCCGGGGTGTACCACCGGGGAGATCATCCTGGCCATCGGCATGACCGAACCGGATTGCGGGTCGGACCTGGCTTCCCTGAGAACCACGGCTCTAAAGGATGGGGGCGATTACGTGATCAACGGGCAGAAGACCTTTATCTCCAACGGCATCAACAGCGATTGGGTGGTGGTGGCGGTCCGGACCGATCCCGATGCCAAGCCCGCCTACAAGGGCGTGAGCCTGGTCCTGGTGCCGGCCGATGCCCCGGGTTTCACCAAGGGGAGGAAGTTGAACAAGATGGGGATGCATTCCCAGGATACGGCCGAGCTGATTTTCGAGGACTGCAGGATCCCCCAAAGCTACCTCCTTGGC
>JAFDKD010000463.1 GCA_019307165.1 Deltaproteobacteria bacterium
CCGAGCGGCCCCGTCTTTTTTTGTTTCATTCCTTGTCTATACGCTGTAACAAAAGTGCATTCCATGGGGTTAACTAAAAATCCGGGGCACTCGGGGCCCGGGTTCTAAAAGGAGGATAAGGCGAATGTTTGATCTGACCGACAAAGTAGCGGTGATTACGGGTTCCACCCGCGGTATCGGCAGGGCCATAGCGAGGCAGATGGCGGTTCATGGCGCCAAAGTGGTCATTTCGAGCCGCAAGGCCGACGCGTGCGCCGCCGCAGCCGAAGAGATCAGCAGGGACGTTGCGTCGGGAACGGGGGAGGCGGCGGCCATTCCCTGCAACATCACCCACCGGGAGCAGCTGCAAAACCTGGTGGATCGGAGTGTGGAGCGGTTCGGGCGGATCGACATCCTGGTCTGCAACGCGGCCGTAAATGTCTTCTACGGGTCCATGGGGGCCATCCCCGACGATGCCTTCGATAAGACGCTTACCGCCAACGTGAAGTCGAATCACTGGCTTTGTCAAATGGCGCTTCCGGGGATGGTAGAGAGAGGCGAAGGAGCGATTATCGTTATTTCTTCCATCGGCGGCCTGCGGGGGTCGGATGTGCTGGGGACCTACGGCCTCACCAAGGCCGCGGAAATGGCCCTGGTGCGGAACATTGCCGTGGAATACGGCCCCAAAAACATCCGGGCCAACACCATTGCGCCGGGCCTGATCCGGACGGATTTCTCCCGGGCCCTGTGGGAAAACGACGAATTCTGCAAACCGCGAATCGCGGTGACGCCGTTGCGGCGCATTGGAGAGCCCGAAGAGATCGCCGGGGCAGCCGTGTTCCTGGCATCCGATGCCGGAAGCTTCATGACCGGTCAGACATTGGTTGTCGACGGCGGTGTGACAATTTAGTTCCGTCTGGAACACTTTGTCCTCTGTGTCCGGATCTTTACTGTTATTTGGAAGGTTGGGTTAGTGGAATAATGGAATATTGGAATGCTGGAAAGCTGGAATATCAGCTCGGAAACCAGGTAATTGCCGGACTTTGAGCATCAAAATGCATGAAGCTAGCCGGCATCCATAACCCATTTTTCCATCATTCCATTATTCCAGGCGATTCTTCGGTACAGCCGGAGAGCACCGAGTTTTTCAGATAAGTTAGACAGGATGGAGGTGCAACATGTACAAGGTCAGCGTCATGTATCCGAACAGCGAAGATGCGAGGTTCGACCACGAATACTATCGCACGGCACACATGGAACTCGTTCATAAACACCTTGCCCCCTTCGGTCTGGTCAAAACCGAGGTGGAGCGGGGGGTGTCGGGAGGCGGCGATGCGCCCGCGCCCTATATCGGCATCGGCAGTCTCTATTTCGATTCGCCCGACGGCTACGACCGGGGGTCCGCCGCGGCCGGGCCCGTGCTGCGGGGGGATATCCCCAATTTTACCAACGTGACCCCGGTGCGGCAGATCAGCGAAATACTGGAATAGGGCCGGATGGAGGAGTTTTTTGGAAATTTGGCGGTTATCGGACAGCCTCCCGGCCCCCCTTTACAAAGGGGGGAGACTGCAAAGCAACCCGCAACCCTGAACCTTGAACCTTTGAACCCTACGAAGTTACACAAGAGGGTGTATCGAGAAAGATGGAACAAAAAATTACCAAAGAGGCGGCGGTCGGCGTCGATATCGGGTCTCTGACGGCCAAGAGCGTGGTCGTGGATCGAGACCGGAGGATCGTGTCGTATCACGTGGTGCAGGGGACCATCGTTGACGAGCAGGCGGCCGTCGCATCCCTGGATCGGGCCCTGCGCGACGCCGGGCTGGAAAAAGAACAAATCGGGTTCCTGGTGACAACGGGGTATGGCCGGACCATGGTCGATTTCGGCGACAAGAATATCACCGAGATCAGCTGCCATGCCCGTGGGGCGAACTTCCTGATGCCGGATGCCCGTACGGTCATCGACATCGGCGGTCAGGACAGCAAGGTGATTGCCATGGACCCGTCAGGAAAGGTAGCCAATTTTTCCATGAACGACAAGTGCGCCGCGGGCACGGGCCGGTTTATCGAGGTCATGGCCCATGCCCTGGATGTACCGCTGGACAGGATGGGGAGCTTGTCCCTCACATCCGACGACCCGGCAGCCATCAGCAGCATGTGCACGGTGTTTGCCGAATCGGAGGTCATATCGTTAAGTGCCAAAGGGCGCTCGAAACCGGACATCATTGCCGGTATTCACGAGGCCATCGGCCGCCGTATGAAATCCCTGGCCAATCATGTGGGTCTTGCCGCCCCCGTGCTCATGAGCGGCGGCGTGGCCAAGAACGCGGGCGTGGTCCGGGTCCTGGAGAGACTGCTGGGGACCCCGATCGCCGTGCCGGAGGAGCCTCAGATCGTCGGCGCCCTGGGTGCGGCCCTGTATGCGCTGGACGAAATCGAAAAGGAACGGGTAAAGGAAAGGCGACACAATGACGAATAACGCGCTCGATCAGGTCATCGATCGGTTCCGGGAGGTCTCGGACCGGCCTTACGAATGGTTGCGGCAATGGAAAAAGGACCATAACGCAAAAATTGCCGGGTGCAGCCCCATGCATTTCCCCGAGGAACTGGTTCACGCGTCGGGGATGCTGCCTGTCGTGCTTCAGGAGACGGAAGAGACCGTCACCGAAGGGTTTTCCCGCGTGCATTCCTTTTTCTGCGGCATCACGCGGAACGTACTCGATCTGGCCGCAAAGGGGAAACTGGACGTTTTCGACAACGTGCTTTACAGCAACATCTGCATCCAGAACACGAACGCGGCCCTGTCTCTCAAGCAGATTCTGCCCAAGGGGCGCGTGGCTTACGTGCAGCTTCCCACCAGCCTCACCCGGAAAACCGCGATGGATGACGCCCTGATGGAGCTGGAAAGGACAAAGGCGACCCTGGCGGAAATGTCGGGTCGCACGATTGAGGACGAGGCCATAAACCACAGCATTGCTGTGTATAACCGGCATCGGGCCCTGTTGAGGAAACTGCACAAAACGTGCGGCGCGAACCCGGATCGACTGTCATTCAGCACAAGACAGGCCATTATCCGATCGGGCATGGTCATGCCGCGGGAGGCGCATACGGGCCTTCTGGAACAACTCCTGGAGAGCTTGGAAGGCATCGAGCCCCGGGCTTCCGGTGGAAAGCGTCTCTTTTTGTCCGGGCATCTCTGCCAGGCGCCGAAATCCGAAATTCTGGACCTTATCGAAGGCGTGGGCGGGCGCATCGTGGATGACGATCTGTATACCGGGTACCGTTACTATGCCCTTGACGCGGAAACGGGCGGGGACCCCATGGAGAGCCTTGCCGCGCGCTCCCTGGACACATCCATACCGGTCCCCACCAGAAGCGATGGGAAAATTCGATGGGACAAGTACATCCTGGACAGGGCGCGAGAGAGCCGGTCGGAAGGGGTGGTGGTTTTGCTCGCCAAGTACTGCGAGCCCCATCTCTTTTCATATCCGTTTATCAAAAAAACGCTGGCGGACGCGGGCATGCCTCATATCATGATCGAAACCGAGCATGAGGCGATGTCCCTTGAGGGGGTTAAGACGCGGTTGCAGGCGTTTATGGAAATGCTCACTTAGTTTCCGTTTTAATTTGCAATCTGAGACAGAGTTCGCGGGATGGGCATTGAAAGGGGAAACGAAATGGAAAATCAAGTCATAGGACCGAATCTGCTGAAGAGCGTCTCGCGGATCGGCCAAATGATGAGGGCGTCTTTCGTGGACATCAAGCGACAGGCGGCTGAAGGGAAAAAGGTCGTATGGGCCAACGGGCTCCCCGCCTTTCTTCCTTCTGCCGGACGCCTGCTCCTACGCGCGCAGCTTCACGGGTGCGGCCCTCTTGGCCAACGGGGACGCCCGGTTGGAGCCGTCTCTGGACGAAGACCGTTATATCATGCCGAAACCGGATATGTACATCAACGTGCCCGGGGGCGGCTGCGGCACGGGCAGGCTCTGGGGCGACACGGTGTCCACCATATGCGACGTGCCCGTCGTCCATTTGGAACCCCGGTTCAATTGGGACACATGGGACGTAGAGGACAACATTCAGGACTTCATCCGCCAGGAGGAGGAGTTGATCGACATCCTTGAGGAGATCACCGGCCGGCCCTACGACTGGGACCTGCTGAAATCGGTGTTTGAAGAGGTCAAACGGGCCATTACCCTGAGGCAGGAGATAATGGACATCTGCCGGTCCATACCTGCGCCGGCCAGTTTTTTCGATATGGTGGCCAGCATCGGCCCTGTTTGTCACCTGGTCGGCCTGCCCGGCACCGGGGATCTCCTGCAAGAGATGAAGGACGAAGTGCGGGAGCGGGTGGCGGCGGGCACGGGGTCCGTTCCCGAGGAAAAATACCGGCTCTACTGGGACGGCATTATGACGTGGCCCCGGCTCGGCGTGCTGTCCAGGAAATTCGCGACCCTGGGCGCCTGTGTGATTGCCGGCCCGTACAGCCATATGATCTTTCTGCCGAGGGCGGACAAGATAGACCCCGATCGCCCCCTGGAGAGCATCGCCTATAATCTTTGCGACACAACCCTCAACTACGATTACGACCACCGGGTGAAGGTCCTTGCCGAATTCTGCCGGGGCTATTCCATTGACGGCATGATCATGAGCGAGACACAGACGTGCAGGGGAATCAACAGCCATACCTTTGCGGTCATGGAGGGCGTGGGCAAGGCCCTGGATGTGCCGGCGGTGGTCATCGGCGGGGACTCGTGCGATCCCAGGTTTTACAGCGACGCCCAGGTGGATACCCGCCTCCAGGCGCTTCTGGAAACCATTGACGCAAAGCGGAGAACTTAGAAGTAATACGCCGCCCAGACAAACGCGCTGTTGGAGGCCCTCATGGTCAGGTCCGTGCCCGGTATCTCGATGCCCCCGTATTCGGTCCCCTTGGCGCCGTAGACAAAATTGCCGCCGAATGTGATCTGAACGTCTTGGAGCATGTCCCAGACGGCCCGGGGTTGAAGTACGCCGGAAGGGGCGCCGAGGTTGTTGATGACGCTCATGTAGACATTGAAAAGCGGGTGGACTTCCAACCGGATATGCCCGCTCAGATAGGGCCTGCCCAGGGTGAACAACTCGCCCCGTGCCAGCCGTTCCAACACGTTCGGATCGGACAGCACGGCCAGGTAGTCATCCCCGCCAAGCCCGTTGTAGTAGAACTCCAGAAACCCGTAGAGGTTTTTCCCCCACCATACCCACGAATAGTCCATGTTGGCCACAAAGGATAAATAGCTGTCTTTTCGATAGCCCCTGTCCAGAAGGGTCAGGGTGGCGTCCAGCCGCCATGCCGTGCTTCCCAGGTATCCGGCGCTTCCCAGGCCCACCACCGTGTCGCTGTAGTGCCTGGCCCCCATCACGTCGAATTCCACAGACCCCGATGCAAAATGGAGTTTGCCGGCAAGGGAGTTCCGGTCGATACCGGTGTTTCCCGTGTCGGGATCGCGCCTGGCAACGTAGAGCAGATGCAGGTCTCCCAGGGGGCCTGCCGGGAACTGGGCGGAGATCATGTCGTCTCCTATCTTGTACTCCCGCTCGATGTCCGTGGGCGCAAAAGGGTTGAAGAGATCCATGGGGTTGAATATGAGGCCGTTTCCCCAGGTGACGGCCTGACGTCCGATGGTAAAGGCGCCCCATTCGGGCATCAGGGTGAAGGCGAGTCTGTCCAGTCGGTGGTACAGGACATGCCTGTCCCCTTCGGAGATGATGCTGCTCAGGTTCAGGAGTCTTCGGTCATCGTTCAGGGGTGCTCTGAACAGGATGATGTCGCCCGGCAGGTCAGGCAATGCCCCCTGTAATTGGTTGCCCTTTTCAATGGTGTCCCCGGCCGAATATATGATTTCGTAGTGGGTTTCGAAATAGCCCCAGTCACCGAACAGCAGCCCGCCTTTCAGACGGCCTTCGAGGCTGCCGTCATAATCGGTCCCGGTGCCGTTAAGTCCGTAGATCGAATCCTTATCCGGCTTGAGCGCGTAGCCCCTGGCCTTCAAGTGTCCTCCCCACTCCGGCATGATGCTGTCCCGCCAACCGGGGGATGAACCGGCATCCTGTGACGTGGTTTGGGGGAGGGGTCCCGGCGTGTCGGACGCTGCCGAGGCGCTTCCGCACTCGGTTGCGCCCATGAGACCTATGACAGCCAGAACAGTCCAGGAGGTCCTTATGATTTTTTCAAAGGGTAAGCGCATGAAGTACGTATGAGGAATATCGAACGGCCGATCGTTTTCGAAATTCACGGCGTGCTGTCGCGCCGAATTGCTGCTGCGCAGTTGAAAGCATTAAGGCCGCGAAAGTATCACACAGAGCCACAGAGTCCACAGAGGGATAAAGGAATCAACTGAGTGAACTGGATGGAGTGATCTAAAGTTGTGGAGGAGCTTTGCTCATCAATCTTATTGAATGTCAAACAATTCCTTAACTTTAGTCACTCTAGTCACTTTAGATCACTTTAGGCACTCACGGGACTTGATCATTCCACCGCCCCTATGGGAATGGCCAAAAAACCGTGTCTTCAGGGACCGGAGGTTTATTTTACCTTGTCATCCGCCACCTTCCCGTCATGGAGCATGACCAGCCGCCTCGCAAAATCCATGACCATTTTGTCGTGGGTGGAAAATACAAAGGTGACGTTTTTTCGTTGGTAGGTTCGTCCGCAAGGACGATGTAAGGATCGGAGACAATGGCCCGGGCCACGGCCACCCGCTGCTGCTGGCCGCCGGACAGCTCCGCGGGGCGGCGATGGTAGGTGTCCTTCAGGCCCACGTCATCCAGAATGGCCATGGCCCGGTTCCTGCGATCGGTGGAAGGGACCCCCTGAAGCAGCATGACATATTCCACGTTTTCCAGGGCCGAGAGGACCGGTATCAGATTGTAGGCCTGGAATATGAACCCCACGCCTCGCAGCCGCAGATCGGCCAACTTAGACTGGCTCATGTCGTTGAGGCGATTCCCATCCAGCACCACCTCGCCGGTATCGGCCGAATCGAGTCCCCCCATGATATTGAGCAGGGTCGTCTTGCCGGACCCCGAGGGCCCGGCAATGGCGATGAACCCCCCCCGTTTGATGTCCAGGGAGACCCCGTCCAGGGCCACCACCGCGACATTGCCCTGTTGATAGGTCTTTTTGATATCCCTGCATTCGACGATATTCATGGCTGCTGCTCCAAATTAGCGATCCATAAAAAATTATCTAAAAAAGCATTAAGTTTAGAATGTGGTATAGTATTTGCATTGTTAAGCAAATAATGCATTAAATTGATAAGGCAAGTATAAATTGATACAGTCACCCCCACCTAGCCTCCCCCATCAAGGGGGAGGAATTCAATGGAATTAAAAATAGCTCTCCTCCCCTGACTGGAGGCTGTACAAATCAATTCCCCTCCCCTGGTGGGAGGGGCTAGGGGAGGGGGTATCTTTGAATTAAGATGTCATGTGATAAAGAGCGCTAAGTATGCGCCAACGCCTCCACCGGCAAAAACCTCGCCGCCTTTGACGCCGGATAAAGGCTCACCAGAAGCCCGAGGACCAGCACCACCAGGTTGGCCTGTATGACGTCCCCTGCCTGGGCCATGGGGTAGATCACCCTCGGCATGCCCACATACTCGAGCCCCGCGGCCATGGCGGAAAGGTCGATGCCCTTGGCCGACAACGCAAACACCGTCAAGAAACTCAAGGCATTTCCAATGATCATTCCCGTCACGATAAGGAGGAACGACTCGGCGAGCACGCCTTTGACGATGCCCCCGGGCTTCATGCCCAGGGCTTTGAGCAGGCCGAACTCCCTCATTCTTTCAAACACGGCCATGAGCGTTGTGTTGACAATGCCGAAGGCCATGGCCACGAAGACAACGAGATACCAGACAAAGATGGAGCCGTTGTAAAGGCGCAACATAGCGGTGACCATGGGCAGCAGTTCTTTCCAGGTGTTCACCGTCAGATCGGCGGAGGGCAGTCGGGCGCGGATGTCCGCGGCGATTTTTTCCACCTCCCGGCGCTCCGGCAGGAGCACGGCGATCTCGGAGATTTCCTTGCCAAGTTTGAGCATCTCACGGGCGGAAGAAAGAGACACAAACACAAATTGTTTTTCCGTTGCATCCGTCTCGGCGCGGAAAATCCCGACAATCCGAAAGGCCCTTGATGCGATTTCTCCCTGGGTATCCTGGCACATGAGGACCAGCTTCCGTCCCAATTTAGTCTCGAATTTGTCGACGAAGGCCTTTCCGACCACGATGCCGTTCCGGTCTCCCGGTTCCAGATACCGGCCTTCTTTCACCGCGTTGCCGATAAAGGACACGCGGGCCTCTTTCCGGGGGTCGATCCCCACCAGG
>JAFDKD010000464.1 GCA_019307165.1 Deltaproteobacteria bacterium
ATGCAACTATCGAACAATCTTCACGCCTTTATCTGGGAATCCATGACCACCAATAATTGCAACACCTATTTGATTGACGGTCCCGCCCGAGTGCTCATCGATCCGGGCCACAGCAACCTGTTTGACCACGTGCAGGAAGGACTGCTGGAATTGAAACTCGGACTTGAAGATATCGAATTGATCATATGTACCCATGCCCATCCCGACCATGTTGAAGCCGTTCAATTATTCACAGAGTTGCCGACACGGATAACACTTCACGAAAAAGAATGGCAGTTCCTAAAAAGCATGGACCAATATATTACGGCGGCCCTGGGTGTCAATTTAGATTCGATGAATCCCGATTTTTTTCTCACGGAAGGCGATCTCTCGGTTCACGGGCTTGACTTTAAAATATATCACACGCCAGGTCATTCACCGGGATCGGTTTCAATTTACTGGCCGGAACATAAAGCTTTGTTTGCCGGAGATCTGATTTTTAAAGAAGGGCTGGGGCGGACGGATTTGCCCGGTGGCGATGGCGCCTTGCTTAAAGAAAGCATAAAAAGACTGGAAGAACTAGAAATCGAATGGCTGTTGCCCGGGCATGGTGATATTGTGAGTGGAACACAGGAAGTCAAGGAAAACTTCAGGCATTTAGAACAGTTCTGGTTTTCCTATTTATAAATGAACTTATCATTTGTGAACCACGGCTTCCATCTGGCTCAATGTTTCGATGGGAATGTGGCACAGAATCCGGTGCCCCTTTCCATTCTGCTGCCAGGGCGGAGATTCGATGGTGCAGATGTTGCCTTCATCCGGTAGCATTCCCTTGCGCCGGGGACAGCGGGTGTGAAACCGGCAACCCTTGGGTGGGTTGAGTGCGCTGGGTACGTTTCCGCTGAGGCGGATTTCTTTTTGCTCGGCTTCCGGATCTGCAATCGGCACGGCCGCCAATAGCGCCTCGGTGTAAGGATGATAGGGTGGATCATAAATCTTTTCAGCCGGTCCGATTTCCACTACCTGGCCCAGGTACATGACGGCGATGTCGTCGGAAAAGTATCGAACCACGCTCAGGTCATGGGCGATAAATATCATAGAGGATCCAAAGGTGTGCTGGATTTCCAGCAGCAGATTGATCACCGCCGCTTGGACCGAAACGTCAAGCGCTGAAACCGGCTCGTCGCAAATAATGAGGTCAGGACGGCTGGCCAGGGCACGGGCGATGCCGACCCGCTGTTTTTCACCGCCACTCAACTGCCTTGGTAGACGGTCGTAGTAGGCCGGACCCAGCCGAACCGATTTCAGTAAACGGATGACCTCTTCTTTTACCTGATTTTTCGAAACCGTTTTAAAGCGCTTGATGGGCCTGGCGATCTGTTTCCCAATCGTATATGACGGGTTCAAGGTAGCGTCCGGATTCTGAAACACCATCTGCATTTCCCGGACAAGGTCAACGTTACGATCAGTAACCTCCTCGTTGATCTCCATATCGAGAAACTCCAGCTTTCCATCCGTGAGCGTCTCCAGCCCGATCAGCCCCTTGACCAGTGAGGATTTTCCGCAACCCGATTCACCCACGATACCTAAGGTGCGACCCTTGGCCAGTCGAAGGCTCACATCGTCCACGGCCTTCACGTATTTTTTTTCTCCCAGTCCGAACAGGCTTATAACCGAATCAGATTCCGCAGGGTAATAAAGCTTGAGATTTTCAGAATTAAGGAGGTATTGCCCGTTCATTTGAGCCTGCTTCTTGGCCTCGGCAAGCTTTTGATCTCTTCGAGGCCGTCGACTGGCGCGGGGTCGCTGATCGATCTCTTCGGCATAAATACAGCGCGCTGAATGCTCGGAGGCTATTTGAATCATTGGTGGCCGCTGCTCCCGGCATTTATCGGTTACATAGTCGCAACGGGGGGCGAAGATGCAGGCGTCCCGGGGTCGATCCGCAGGTGCCGGCACTCGACCGCGAATGGGATAGAGTATGGAATCGAGCTTGCTGTCACCCAGTTTGGGAACCGCAGCCATGAGTCCCCGGGTGTAAGGATGGCAGGGGCGTTTGAAAATATCCGCAACGAGACCTTTTTCCACCATCTGCCCGGCGTACATGACACACAGATGATCGCTGACGCGGGCCACGACGCCCAAGTTGTGGGTGATGAAGATGTTGGCCGTATTAAAATCCTTTTTCAGCTCTTCGATGAGATCGAGCACCGCTGCTTCCACGGTCACATCCAATGCTGTGGTAGGTTCGTCCATGATCAACAGGGCGGGGTTATTGAGCATGGCCATGGCAATGACAACCCGCTGTTGCTGTCCGCCGGAGATCTGGTGCGTGTACCGGCGCATGATGTTTTCAGGATCGGGCATGTTGACCCGTTTGAGCATATCGATTGACCGCTGCCAGGCCTCATCCCAGCTCATGTCGCGATGACAGGTCAACACCTCGGCCAACTGGTCGCCCATTCGGATGGACGGGTTGAGGGCCTGCATGGGATCCTGAAAAACCATAGCGATGCGGTCGCCTCGAAGCTTGTTGAGCTCTGATGTGGACCGTCCCACCAGCTCATGGCCCTGAAAGCGGATTTGTCCGCCGTTGATTTTGCCGTTGGGGCCCAGGTGGTTGACAATGCCGAAGGCGATGGTGCTTTTGCCGCATCCTGACTCGCCCACAAGTCCCAGGGTCTCTCCTTCCCGGACGGTAAAGGAAACATCTCGCACGGCTTCCACATCGCCTTTACGGGTTTCATAGGCGATGCTCAAATGCTCGGCATCAAGAACGACTTCAGCCGTTGTTCCGCTTTCTACGGTCATGAATGTTTCCTTTTTGTTTTATCCAGGATCGAGCATCCAGCAACCAGCATCGCTTCGCCTAAACAACGGAGTGAAATATTTCTCCACTTGTCGGTTTGAAGCGAAGCTTCGCTAGATTTACTGATACCGCATGGACTCCTCACGCAGCCCGTCGGCCAGGAGATTCAAACCCACAACCAGAGAGGCAATCGCCAGCGATGGCCACAGGGCCGCCCAGGGGCTCCCGGTGAGGATGAACTCGCGGCCTTTGGCCACCATGCTACCCCAATCCGGGGACGGGGGCGGAATACCCAGACCCAGAAACCCGAGGGTTCCCATGGCAAAGATGGCATAACCGACGCGCAGCATTGCGTCGATGATGATGGGACCACGTGCATTGGGAAGAATTTCAACGAACATGATGTACCAGGGGCTCTCTGCGCGAGTCTCCGCAGCCCGAATGTACTCCCGGGTGCGTATGTCCAGGGTCAGGCTGCGGACCAGGCGGGCAATTCCCGGTGTGCCCACGATGGTCATGGCAATGACAATATTAAGGGCCGAAGCCCCCAGGGCCGCCATGATAATCAGGTAGAGCAGGATGATCGGAACGGCCATCATGGCGTCGAGCAGACGCATGATGATCTCATCGATCCAGCCCCCGTGGTAACCGCCGATCAGGCCAAGGGTTGTGCCGGCCAGGAGTGCTACAATTACACCCCATATGGCCGTGCCGCCCGGAATCCAAAACTTCTCTGTTATGGGCATCAGCACTAAAACCACCCTGGCGCCGTAGATCAACCGGGCCCATAAATCCCGTCCTAGCTCATCGGTTCCCAGGATGTGCTCACTGGAGGGGCCTTGATTGGGGGCCTTCCAGTCCTGCTCCAGGGGGGTGTATGGTGTAAACAACGGGGCAAAAACCGCTACGCTAAACAAGAAAAGGACAATGGTCAATCCGACCATTGCGATTTTGGATGAATACAAAATGGCAAGGCCTGTCCACATCCGTTTTAGAATTGATTTTTTTG
>JAFDKD010000052.1 GCA_019307165.1 Deltaproteobacteria bacterium
GGGGGCATCCTGATGCCGGACGCCTGTCCCGCGGAGCGGGGCTCTGCGGGAGGAGACTCACTGTCCAATAGCAGCAATTCCCTGAAAACAAATAACAACTCACTGATAACGGATAACTAATAACTGATAACTGATAACCAATAACGATTAACGAAAAACAAAGGCCTCATTTATGCAAGGGCCAAAAAGAATCGGGATGAGAAAATGATCAAGATAAATGATCTCCACAAGACATTCAACCCGGGGACGCTCAACGAAGTCTATGCCCTGAAATCCATCAACCTGGAAATCGCCCGGGGGGACTTCGTCACCATTATAGGCACGAACGGCTCCGGCAAATCCACTCTTTTGAATGCCGTGGGCGGAAACTTCCTTCCCGATTCTGGGACCATCACCATCGCGGGCGAGGATGTCACCAATAAAAAAGACTACCAACGTGCCGCAGCGGTTTCACGGGTGTTTCAAAATCCCTTCATGGGGACGGCGCCCAACATGACCATCGCCGAAAACCTCCACATGGCGTACCTGAGGGGAAAGCGCCGCTATCCTAGAAGAGGGCTGAGGGGCGCCCGGATGGCGACTTACAGGGAAGCGGTCGGACAGCTGGAGATGCAGCTGGAGGATCGGCTGCAGAACCCTATCGGGACCCTGTCCGGCGGTCAGCGCCAGGCACTGACGCTTCTGATGTCGGTGGTCACCCAACCCAAGGTCCTGCTGCTGGATGAGCACACGGCTGCCCTGGACCCGAAGTCCGCAGTCCAAGTGATCGATCTGACAAAGCGCTTTGTAGCGCAGGGCAACCTGACCGCCATCATGGTCACCCACAGCATGCAGCAGGCCCTGGATCTGGGCAACCGGACCATCATGATGCACCAGGGGCGGATTATCGACGACATGTCCGCCCGGGATAAGCAGCGGGCGACGGTGGACGACCTGTTGGACAAGTTCGCTGATCTCCGGAAGGTGGAACGCCTGACCGACGACATGCTGGAGGAATTAAAGCGGGGGTATCTCTAGATAGTGTCCATCCGGAAACGGCCCCCTTTTCTCCGGCTCTTCCGGGTTTTCAGTGGGTGAATATTGCTTTGACAACCGCCTATGCTTGTGCGCCGGTCTCTGGCGTACTCAGCGAAGCGGTGTTCGTTGTCGTAATCGTAATCGAGGTGATCATGCAGTTCGGTCATGAGCAGCTTGACGTCTATCGGGTTTCACTCGAATACGCCGTCAGAGAGAGTTGGGCGCCTTACGGCGATTACGACAACGACCACGACAACGATGACAGCCAATTCAAACCATAATGAATCCCAATCCCGCCATGCTTCGGACATGTGATCGCTACCGCAGATAGCCATGATGATTGAAATCGATTACGACAACGACCACGACTACGACCACGAATGTTGCCGGTTTCAATTGATAGGGTTTTCAGTACCCTGCTACCCACTGAAAAGCCGGAAGCACCTACTCGATACGGGGTGGGGGTGATCAGATGAATAAGAATTTCTTCCGTTATGCGATACTGACGGCCTTTCTGCCGCCGCGATAGGTGTCGAGTACCCGAATTTGATCCAACCGGTCGGGTTTGATTTCCAAAGGATTTTTCGAGACCACCGCGAGGTCGGCCGCCTTCCCCGCTTCAAGACTCCCCACCTTGTCCTCCATGAACAGTTGCCTGGCAGCGTCGATGGTGACGGCCCTGAGGGCATCTTCCACCGGGCCGCCCGCTCCAGCTGGTCCTCCGGGAACAGGGCGCCGTGTTCGATGCGGTGGCGGTGATCCTGCCGCGGCGATGCCTTCAGGACCTCTTCGAATACGTCCACGATATCGCGGATCGCCCTGTCTCCCTGCCGCCGTCATCGGTGAATCTCACGCCTTTTGCGGAAACGACTCTTTTGGGCGACGCGCCCGGCTGAAACGACCACGAATGAAAGATGTTTTCCACCTCGTAACGGTCCAGAGCTTCCTTGGTGTCGGGTATCTGCTTCAGATCGATCATTTTTTCACCTCGTTCACAAGAGATCCGCCGCGAAAAGAGAGGATTACGGCGAAGAAAATTCTCTGAATTTAAGGTTCCCCCCGCCCGCCCTTCAGTTGAGCCATTTCGGATTTGTACTCCTCGATGCCCAGGGCGTAGAATCGGCGGATATAGGTTTCCTGGTAAGCATATGACCAGTGCCTGTCTTTCCATACGCCCAGTGCCGATACAACGTCGCCTTTCCTGATATGTTCGATCAACAACAAATGATCCGCCGCATTTTTCAGTTCCCACTTCGATATATAGGCCCGTCTTGGAAAATCGTACAAACGCTGCTTGAGCAATTCAATCAACCTTTTGGCCTGGGCATTGCCTGAAAGGGAAAGAAAAGCGTCATGAAAGGAGAGGTTCATCCGGTAGATCCGTTCCGTGTCCCCGGCCAGGGCCGCGCGCCGGTAATCGGCATTGATACGTTCCATGGCAATGAGTTTTTCGGCATCGATTTTATGAAATACCGACGATATGACCGATGTCTCCAGTGCCCCGAGGATTTCGTATATGTTCTCGATATCGTCTAGGGTCAGCACGTTCACCCTGACCCCTCGACGGGGCAAAATGGTCACGAAACCCTCAACATCCAACTGGATGAGTGCATCGCGCAGGGGGGTTTTGCTCACCCCGAGTTCACGACTGATTCTATTCAGATCAAGGGTGGACCCTGGAATCAGATCTCCCTCATGCATTTGGCGGCGAAGGTATTGATAGATCTGTTTCCTGAGAGAATGTAGATTGAGCATAGGTCCCTTTCATTGTCATAAAACAGGGAACATCTCAATAATATTAAAGAAATGGATTTGACGCATGAATGTCAATGTAGAGGTTTGTGGTGCGTCGGGCACCCGGATATTGCATCTCACTGATATCTGATACATCAGATATCAGTGAGATGCAACAAAAAATCGGGTTTTGAATGATATCCTGTCTCCAGTGGCGGCATTTCGGGTAGGCGAAAGAGGATGACGGTTGAAACGGCTCATCACCCAATTAGTCGGGGCATGGTTTGGGATATCACGGGATTCATGGCTTGAAAATTTTAAATTGCAGGTCTTTAATTATTTTGAAGTGTTTTGAATTACTCGATACGAGAGGTAGGTTGTTCTCGACGGCTGTTGCCGCTATTATCGCGTCACCAGATCTGAGGCCGGAAGCCAACGTGTATTCTTCGATATAAATGGATGCACGATGCCCTATGTTTTCAGTCAACGGGAGGACAAGAAAATCAAATGCCGTCAAAAAATCTCTTGTATGTTTGAGCTGGGTTTTGTTTTTCGCACACTGTAGAAGTTCCATGTAAGTTTGAACGGAAAGGCGCCGTTCTTCAGCCATTTCCATGATTTTTGCAGCCTTTTTATTACCTCTCTGAGCCCAGATAAATACGTCCGTATCAAATATCATCGTATCTGGGGCTCCGTAAATCGTCTAATTCTTCCAATACTGATTTTTCGGCATCTCGGGATGACATGCCAAAAAAAGGATGGTCCGTCATGCGCATGTCCGTCTTCCGTTCTACCGGGAGCAGGACCCCCTTGACCTTGCCGCGGTACAAGACGGTTACCCTCTCATTTCTGGCAAGCGCTTTGAGGATATCATTCATTTTGTATCTTAAATCGACGATTGTTGCTTTCATCGGGTCACCTCTCCTTAAATGTATATGTTAACTATACATTAAAGCAAGGCTGAATTTCAAGCTTTTTTTCTCTGAATCTTTGGATTCCGAGCCCGCAAAGCAGGGTGACGGCACCCTATGGGACACGTTTTTCCAGGGCCATTTCTTTGCGTTCTTTTTGCATTTTGCGAAACTCGTCCATCTGCCGATCCGTCAGGATCTCCGCAAGGCGCGAGCGCATGAGAGACCGCCGTGAAAGACCGCCGTGAAAGACCGCCGTGAAAGACGATTATGAAATCGGGTCATCCCCTGGCCCTTATTTTGTGGGCAGGTACAGGGCCCAGTTCTCCGCGTCCCTGCCGGCATCCATGACGGCCTCGGAAAAGGTGGGGTGGACCCGGATGGTGTGGGCCAGTTCATCCGTAGTGCACTCCAACTGCAGGGCCATGACCGCCTCGCCGATCAGTTCCGTGGCATTGGCGCCGACGATATGGACGCCGAGTATATCCCCGTATGTGGCGTCCGAGACGATCTTTACCGCGCCTTCCACCTGGTTTCTGGACATGGCCAGCCCGTTGATGGCATTCGGGAAATCCCCCACCTGGACATCGTAGCCCTGTTCCTCGGCCTCTTCTTCGGAAAGACCCACGGCGCCTACCTGCGGGATGGACCAGACGCCCCTGGGGACCAGGCGGTTGGAGAAACGGACTTGCCGGCCCATGGCGTTTTCCGCAGCGCACACGCCCATGGCCGACGACGCGTGGCTGAGCATCCAACCGCCGGTGGCGTCGCCAATGGCATACACCTCCTTTACGGACGTTTCCAGTCGCTCGTTCACCTTTACCGCGCCCGTTTCGTCGCAGGCGACGCCCAGGTTTTCCAGGCCCAGGTCTCCGGTTGCCGGTTTTCGAGACGACGCCACCACGGCTTCGACCTTCAGGGTCTTTTCCGAAGCGCCCGAAAGCAGGGCCTCGCATCCGCTTGAGGCCTGCTTTACGGACGCGAGTTCCGTCTTGGGAAGCAATTCCACGCCCTGCTCCCGCAGGGCCTGACCGATACGCTGGCCTGTCTCCCCGTCCTCACGGGGCAGGGGTCGGGCCGAGTCCATGGACAGGTAGACCTTGGACCCGAACTGATTCAGGACCGTGGCTGCCTCAATCTCAATGGGCCCGTTGCCGCAGATCAGGGCCGATTCGGGGACCCGTGTCAGGTTCAGCACCTGGTCCGTAGTGACGGCCGCTTCTTTCAGGCCCGGAATATCGGGGATGTGAAGGGAACTGCCCGTGGCCAGGATGATGGTTTTCGCGTTCAGGACCTTCCCGTCCACCGCGACCTCGCCGGGCCCTTTCAGTTTTCCCCGGCCCCGGATGAATTCGATGCCGTTGTTTCCCAGAAGGGCTTCCATGCCGGTGCGAATTTCCGCGGCAACCCCGTTTTTGCGTTCCACAATGGCCCCGAGATCCAGAGCCTCCACCGGGGCCTGAATGCCGAATTCATCCGCCCTGCGAATCCAGTACAGCAGATAGGCGGCCCTGTGCCACACCTTGGAGGGGATGCAGCCCCGGTTTACGCAGGTGCCGCCCAGTTCGGCGTCTTCCACCAGCGCGGTTTTCCCGCCCAGCTGGGCGGCCCGAATGCCGGCGGCGTAGCCCCCGGGGCCTCCTCCGATTACCAGTACGTCGTACATAGTCACTCCGATTCCTTCACTTTGACATTCATTATTCCTTGTTCGACCTTCCTTCGTGCAAGACTTCGGAAGGCAGGTATTCGATATTCTCTCTTTCCGGCCCGTTCGGCTACACCAACAATAAGTGCGGATTCTCGATCAACTCGTTGAGTCGGTTCAAAAACAGGCCGATGGGCGCGCCGTCCAGGACCCGGTGGTCAAAGGTGGTGCTGGCGGTCATGATGGGACGAATGACCATTTCCCCGTCCCGCGCCACGGGCCGGTCCACGATCGCGCCGGTCTGGAGGATCGCCGATTGGGGCTGGTTGATGATGGGCGTCCCGATGGCCCATCCCTTGCCGAAAACCCCGGTGTTGGTGAGGGTGAAGGTGCCTCCCATGAGATCGTCCAGTTCGATGGCGCCGTCCCTGCACTTGCCTACCAGGTCCTTGATGGACCGGCTGATTTCCACCAGCGATTTTCGATCCGCCTGCCTTACCACCGGAACGATCAGCCCGCTCTCATACTCGCCCACCTGCAACGCCGTTGCCACGCCGATGTTGATGTCGTCCCAGATCTTGATTTCCTCGCCGATGAGGCTGGCGTTGACCATGGGCACGTCCTTGAGGGCCCGGGCCAGGATAAAAACGAAAAGGTCGGTGTAGGAAATTCGCGTCCCGATGGCGTCTTCCCGCTCCAGGAAGGCATTCCGTACGCGGATGAGTTCGGTCATGTCGAATTCGCACATGGTGGTGAGCTGGGCCGATACCGCCAGGCTCTGCAGCATGTGATCGGCAATGACCTTGCGCATCCCCGTCATCGGGATGGTGGCCTTCACCCGCTTGCCGTCGATTATTTCCCCTGCCGGTGTCTCCTGGGTCGGCGCGGCGGCCGCGGCCTCGATGGCCTTTTCCACGTCTTCCCGGACGATCCTGCCGCCGGGGCCGCTTCCCTCGATCCGGGATACGTCCAGCCCATGGGCCTCGGCCCGCTTTTTGGCCGCGGGCGAAATCTTGATTCGCTTTTTCTTATCCGCGGGTGTGGCCCCGGGCGCCTCCGGGGTTGCCGCCTTTTTCGCCTCAGAGGGCGCAGGAGCGGCCGCGGGCTGCTCGGCCTGGACACGGGCCAGTTCTTCCTGATCCGCGGCCAGCAGGCCCACCGGTTCGCCCACGTCCAACACCTGGCCGGGGGTGGCCAGGATGTGGAGGAATCCGGCATAAAGGCTTTCCACCTCGTAGCTTATCTTATCCGTCTCGATGACCAGCACGATCTGTCCCTGGTCGATCCAATCCCCTTCATTGGCCTTCCACTGGCCCACCTTGGCATCCTTCATGGTCATGCCGAGCTTGGGTATGACAATTTGTTCCGACATGCAATTCCACTCCTATTATAGATGTCGCCCGGGTCCGCCGTATGGACCTGAACGAAATCTATGCCATGAGTTCTTCGATGGCCGCCATCACCTGGTCGGGCTGGGGGATCACGTATTTCTCCATCACGCCGCCCGGGATGGGGTAATTGGCCGAGCAAACCCGCTTGACGGGCGCGTCCAGAAAATCGAATCCTTTTTCCATGACCTGCATGCCCAGTTCGCCGGCGAATCCGCATCGTTCCGTGTCCTCGTCGATGATGAGCAGACGGCCCGTCTTTTCCACGGACTGGAGAATGGTGTCCAGGTCCAGGGGTTCCAGGGTCCTGGGGTCGATGACCTCGATGCTGTACCGGTCTTTCATCTGCTCGGCCGCGGCAAGAGCCCAAAACAGCATGAACGACGTGGCCACCACGGTCATGTCGGTCCCTTCCCGTTTCACGTCTGCTTGCCCAAAGGGAATGGTATAGTCCTCCGCCGGGACATCGCCTTTCATGCCCAGAAGGCCCTTGTGGAAGAGATAGATTACCGGGTTGTTGTCCCGGATGGCGGTCTTGAGCAGGCCCTTGGCGTCGTAAGGCGTGTAGGGGACCGCCAGTTTAACGCCCGGACTCCGAAGCACCAGGGAGAAGGGGCACTGGGAATGCTCGTTTCCCAGTTTGCGATACCCGCCGATATTGGCCATGAACACGCAGGGCAGGCTCTGGGTCCCGCCCTGAATCAGACGCCACTGGGCGGCCTTGAGGAAAATTTCGTCCGCGCAGATGTACATGAAATCCGCGAACATGAGATCGGCCACGGGCCGGTATCCCATCATGGAAGCCCCCACCGCCACGCCGGCGATGGCCGTCTCGGACAGGGGCGCATCCATAATTCGGTCCGGTCCGAAACGCTGCACCAGACCGTCGGTGGTGCCGAAGGTCCCGGTCTGAACGCCCTCGCCCACCAGAAAGACCGATTCGTCACGGTCCAGTTCCTCGGCCAGGGCCTCGTTGATGGCCTGAAGATACATGAGTTCTCTCATAATAAAGCTCCTAATTTCAGAATTCGAAATTCCTTATTCGACCTTCCTTCGCGCAAGACTTCAGAAGTCAGGTGTTCGATATCCGATTTTCGCCTTCAATTCGCCGGACATTGATCTCAATCCGCGTACAGCGCCTTGTCCAGGATGGAAGGATCATCCGGAAAGGGGCTTTCATCGATGAATTTTTCGGTTTCCGCGATCTCCTGTTCGGCCTCATTATCGATCCGCTCAACGTCTTCAGGCGTCAGGATCCCCTCGTTCAGCAGCCGTTCCCTTAGAATGAGCAGAGGGTCCCGTTTTCGGAGCGCTTCCACTTTGTCGGGATCGCGGGGTTCGCCGTGCACCTTGTCCGGATTGCCGATACCGTGGGGCCCGAACCGGGCGGTCTTGCACTCCACGAACGATGGGCCTTCTCCCTGCCTGGCCCTTTCCACGGCGGCCATCACCGCCACGGCCACGGCCTCCACGTCCTGGCCGTCCACCACCTCGCCGGGCATGCCGTAACCGGCCGCCAGGCTGGCCATGTCCTCCAACGGGTAGGCGTCCTCGATGGGCACGTACTGGGCAATGCCGTTGTTTTCGCACACCCACACAATGGGGAGCTTCCAGACGGCCGCCATGTTGGCGGCCTCGTGAAAGGTGCCCCGGTTGGCCGTCCCGTCGCCGAAGAAGCAGACCACCACCTGTCCCCGGCCGTTTTTCTTGGCGGCCACGCCCCAGCCTGCGCTTACGGGAAAGCCGGACCCGATGGTCCCGCCGCCCCCATAGATGCCCAGTTCCGGGTACTCGGCATGAACGCCGCCCAGCCCATTTCCGCTACCGGTTGACCGGCCGCAGTGCTCGGCCATATAGGTCTTGGGCGATGCGCCCTTGCCGATCAAATGGGGCAGCCCGTGTCCCCTGAGGTGAGGATAAATGATGTCGTCCTCCCGAAGGAAGGTGGTCCCTCCCACGCCGGGTGCCTCGCCTCCGTAAGCGGGATGGTAGAAGGATAGCAGCTTGCCCTCCGCCATCCACTTGACCGCAATCTGGTCGAACGCCCGGGTTCGCACCAGGTTCCTGTAGAGCTTCATCAATTGTTCGTTATCCAATGCCATTGCTTCTCTCCCTTTGGTTGAATGATTTTGAAGAACAAAAGGTGTCAGGTGTCGGGTGTCAGTAGGGAAAATAGCGTTCTGCTTCCGGGGTCTACACTCAGCCCGCAACCCGCAACTCGCAACTCGCAACCCGCAACTCGCAACCCGCAACCCGCAACCCGCAACTCGCAACCCGCCTGTCAGCTCTTATACGCCCCCACCTTGGCCAGGGCCATGCTTCCCGGACTCACGGTCGTCGGGTCGGTCATCACGTTGATGCAGGCCGTCTTTCCCGAGGCAAAGGCCTGCTCCAAGGCGGGGCGGATGTCGGCCGGCGATTCCACCAGCAGGCCCAGGCCGCCCATGGACTCGATGTACGCGTGATAGTCGATCCTTCCCAGTTCGGTCACCTTTTCAATGGCCCGCCCCAGCCGAATCTCCTGGCTGTGTCGGATCATGCCCCATCCCAGGTCATTGAAGATGACGGTCACGATGGGGATGTTCTTGCTGATGGACCGCTCGAATTCCATGAAATTGAATCCGATGGACCCGTCACCGGTGATCAGCAGGACCCGTTTTTCCGGGTAAAGAAACTTGGCCGCATTGGCATAGGGAATGCCCCCGCCCAGTGAACCGAAAAGTCCGTAGTCAAGATAGTGTCCCGCCCGTCTGAATGTCCGGGTCATGCCCATCCATGTGGTGGTGTCCCCCCCATCCGTCACGAGGATGTCGTCATCCCGGTCCAGGAACCGATCCACTTCCCGGGCCAGTCTCATGGGATGGATGGGAACCGCGTCGCTCTCCCAATCCCGGAGGGCCTTGTCCCTGCTCGATGCCTCGGCTTCCCGAAGTTCCGTGATCCAGGGAGAAAACCTTTGTCTTAACGTCTCCGCGGTTCCCCGCTCTTCAATCAGCTGGTTTAATTCTTGAGCCAGCGCTTTGATATCGCTCATAATGGGCAGGTCGATGCTTCGGTTTCTCCCGATTTCTTCCGGTTCGATATCCACCTGGACCATCCGGGCCGCCGGATTGTACACCCCGCCGAACAGGTTGAATAGATTCAGCCTGGTCCCCAGCAGAATGACCAGGTCCGTGCCGAAGCCGGCGTAAAGCCCGGCGCCCGGCCGGATGCCCATGGCCCCGCCAAAACAAAAGGGGTGATCGTCCGGTACGATTCCCCGGGCATTGGTGACGGTGAACATCGGGATCCCGATGGTTTCCGCCAGCCCGGCGAGTTCGTCCCCCGCATCCGAATACCAGGCCCCGCTCCCCGCGATCACCATGGGCTTTTGCGCCTCCCCGATCATGTCCATAAGCCGACGCGCCTTTTCCCTGTCAACCGCTCTCGACTGAACCCTGGTGTTGGGAAAGGCGACCGTGGCGCCTTCGGCAGGCGGCGCGCTGAGAACGTCTACGGGAAGTTCCAGATACACGGGCCCGGGCCGCCCGTCCATGGCCTCTCGAAATGCCATGTCAATGAATTCGGGAATGCGTTCGGGCTTGTGGCAGATGAAAACCTTCTTCACCATGGGCGCGATGACGGGCGCCTGCCGCACGTCCTGAAGATCCAGCTTTTCGATCATGTTGACGCCTACGCAACCCGCGATGAGCACGAGAGGCGTGTTTGCCATTCCCGCGCTGGCCACGGGCGTAAGGGCATTGGTGAAGCCCGGCCCGGCAGTCACCAGGGCAACGCCCGGCTTCCTGGTGAATCGGCCGTATGCTTCGGCCATCCACACGGCCGCCTGTTCGTGGCGCGTGTCGAAAAACGCGATATCCGTGTCTTCCAGGTTAACGTAGATGGGATTGAGGTG
>JAFDKD010000465.1 GCA_019307165.1 Deltaproteobacteria bacterium
TCCATGTTGGCCAAGTCGGCGCCGGCACGATAGGCCATGGAGAAAGTATCTCCGGTCATTTGCGCCACACCTGCATAGTTGCCGCGAAAACTGCAGTCCCCTGCGGCCAGCACCAGCGCCCTGCATTTAAAGACATAAAACTCGCCCGTTCTTCTATGGCACCCCACAGCACCCAGAAGCCTGTTGTCTTCAACAACCAAATCGTTGATAAACACCTTTTCTAAAAACTTCACGCCCAATCTTTGAGCGGCATTTCGCAGTGCCATTGTCACCGCCGGCCCCCCCTCAAAATTTTTAAAGGTCGGCGGTAAACACATCTTAACCGGACCAAGCCCTCGCGAGGGCATTCTAGCGTATTGGTCTGAATTAGGCTCCCTGGGATAAACGAGGCCTATATTTTCCAACTCCTTCAGTCTTTCATGGGATTGCGCCAGAAGAGATTCTATTTTGTCTTGATAGCACAATCCCTGTTGGCCTTTGAAAAAAGCCTTGAGCCATGATTCAGGATCATCTCCGGGCAACAGGAAAATGGTATATCCACCTGCAAAATGGAACCTATTCGTAAAGCCCACGGCCGCTTTGTCAACAACCAGAACATCTTCGACGCCCATTTCTCTTGCCCTGATGGCGGCAAATAACCCGCCCAGGCCCCCGCCAAGAACAAGTAGGTCGGGCTCAACAAGGCGGCCTATTTCATCGATATTCATTGGTATCCCCCAAGCCGGAATTGACTATTGACTATTGACTATTGACTATTGAAAATTTGTGGAAGTCGCTTGCGCCGCGTGTCGCTCTGTCTTTTCTATTAAAATCGATAGAATTCCTCTCCGAGCCGTAGGATCTACGAGCCGGAGGCTTAAATATTCAATCTGGCTATGCCATAAATCATGTGCAAACATGATGTGATTTCAATAAATAGATACTAAATGAAGTACTTCCATGTCTTCGTGAAAGGTTAATTGGTCATGTTCGGTTTCGCTGTGACCGACGTTCAAAATGGCGCTCTTTCAGGATCAACGCCAGACCAACCCCAAATCCCGCCAGATCAGTCCATAGCGCCCCCCGGAATGCCAGAGACGGAATCAGCAGGGCGATGCCTGCGATGAAAAAACCGAGTCTTGTCGGCACATCAACGGGCCTCCATAAAAAACCGATGACGCCTACTGACGCCAGCCAGACACCGGCGAGCGCCGTCGTCACAGCGAGTATGATTCTTATAACCTCACCCTGAAGCAGAAGACTGGGCGATATGGCGAAAAGAAACGGTATCACATACGCCAGCCATGCGAATTTTATAGCGGTCATGGCCGTCTGGATGGGATTGGCCTCCCCAATGGCCGCGGCGGCGTAGGCGCCGATGGCGACAGGAGGCGTGATCATTGACATCAGCCCAAAATAGAAGACGAACAGGTGCGCGCCGATAGGGACAACCCCCACTTCTATCAAAGCGGGGGCAACAAGTGCGGCGAGAAGGACATAAACGCCCACTGTCGGCATCCCCATGCCGAGGATAATAGAAATCCCGGCGGCCAGGAGCAGGAGCAGGTAAAGATTCCCCGAGCCCAATTTCACCAGGGCCAGGGTGAGGGCGAATCCAAGCCCGCTGAGATTGAGAATCCCGATGATAAAACCTGCCGCGGAAGCGATCATGAGGATATTTAACACAGCGAAGCCCGTGGCCGATATTGCACCGACCAATTTACCTAACGTCATTCTTTCGCCCCGATAGCCGAATAACAGACCTAAGACGCCCAGGATGAAGACGGCGTAGAGGGCGGCAGTTTCAGGCGGCAGATTGAGCCAGAACAGGCCGAGCACCACCATGACAAAAGGCACTGGAAAGAACCACCCTGCCTTGAGCACCTCTATGACCGGCGGGACTTGACTTTTATCAACAGCCGAGATACCGCTTCGGGCGGCGACCAGGTCAACCTGTATGAACAGAGCGGCGTAGTAGAGCAAGGCCGGGATGAGGGCGGCGAGCACGACCTCGCTGTATGGAACCTCGAGAAACTCAGCCATGAGAAACGCTGATGCGCCCATAATGGGCGGCATCAACTGGCCGCCTGTCGACGCAACAGTCTCGATGGCGCCTGCGTACCGACCCTGATACCCCGATTTTTTCATCATGGGGATGGTGATGACGCCGGTGGAGGCAATGTTCGCCACCACACTTCCGGAGATCGACCCGAAAAAGGCAGAGGCTATCACGGCGATCTTGGCTGACCCGCCACGGAAATTGCCCATCAGTGCCACGGAAACGTCTGTAAAGAAATGGGACCCCCCGGACCTGGCCAAAAAAGCCCCCAGAAGCAGGAACGCAAGAACAATGGTGGCCGCAATCCCCACAATGGGGCCCACCAGCCCGTGGGGGTCCAGCGTCACGTAGAGCAACACGTCGGGGAGGGAGACTTCCAGACCCTCGAGCTGGCCGGGTACAAATTCCCCAAAAAGCGCGTATGCGAAAAACACAAGAACAATGATAAGAAGGGCTTTACCGGCGACCCTGCGTAATCCCTCCAGCACAAGTAACACAATGATAGTGCTGACAATCAGACCGTCTGTCGGACGGTAGGGAATATCGTATGTCAGTGTCTCGAAGCGAAACGCAACATACATCCCGGCCATGAAACCAAGAATAGCCGCAATTGCGTCGTACCACGGCACGGCGCCCCGTGGGCCTTTGCGAGCCGGGACATGCAGGAAGACCACTGCCAGGGCCAGGCCTATCATGGCAGCAATCAGCTGTTCATTGAAAAGTATCAGGCCGACCTTACGATAAAGATCCAATGCCCAGGCAACCGACGTCAGGGTCAACAGAGAGGCCAGTATAGCTGTCAGACGCTGCACCCTCGGCGAGACCGAGGGGGCGGCATCCGTCTTAATCTTGGATTCCATTTGGAATTAGGCTAGAAGTTTGACTTTGGCGGCCACATGCCCTGCTCTTTATAGAACTTGATGGCGCCGGGGTGGTACACGATGGGTTTCATATCCTTGGCCATTTTTTTAGGAGAGTATCTTTTCCAGCGGGCAAAGGCCTCCGACAGGCGCGTCTTTTCCTCGTACAGTGTCTTGACGAATTTGTAGACGACATCATCAGAGGCATGTTTCCCGCCAAAGAGCATATAATTTTCAGTGAGCACCTTTGTGGAGGACAGGATACCCGTCAGGCCGGGCCTTGGTTCAACCACCGTAATGTAGGCGCCCGGGGCGATCTTACGTATTCGTGCAATCGCCTCAGGGGAATCGTCAATGGAGAGAAAACGGATCCCTCCGACCTGTGCGGAAACTTCAGTGACCTTGCCCGCACCCAGTGCAAAAAAGCTTGCAACGGTCTTTCCCTGTGCAAAATCCTGGGCGGCGCGAATGACATTGGGCACCTTCACCCCATTCAGATCACTCTCCGTCATTTCATGGGCCGCCAGGACGGCGAGATAGTGACGGTGCGCCGATTTTTGATTCGCGAAGGTGATTGGGACTTTTTTCCCCTTGAGGTCCCGTACCGTCTTGATCGGAGAATCTTTCTTGACAAAAAAGCCCACCTGGAAGGAATAAAGTGCTGCAATAGCGCGCAGGTCTTTAAGCGGCCTGCCCTCGAAGGCGACTTTACCGTCAAAAGCGAACCTGACATCTGTTTCGCTGGCGATTGCCACATCCATCCGGCCGGTGTTCACCAGGGGTGCAAATGTTTCAGCGCCACCCATGGGAACGATCCGCACCTTGACGCCCTGCTTCTCGTTCACAACTTTACCAAGCGCTGAGCTGAGGGCATGGATGGA
>JAFDKD010000466.1 GCA_019307165.1 Deltaproteobacteria bacterium
TCACAGCAGTCTGGAGGCGTGCATTCAGGAAAACGGGATCGGGTTTCTTTACACGCCACTGTTCAGCGGCGGCATGAAGCACATATCCGAGGCCAGACGCGAGATCGGATTGAGGACGATCTTTAATCTGATCGGGCCTCTCTCCAATCCTGCAGATGCCAAGGCCCAGGTGCTTGGGGTATATTCCCCGGATCAAACCGAAAAAATGGCCCGTGTGCTGGACCGTCTCGGCGCCCGGGAGGCGTTCGTGGTTCACGGCGAGGGTACATTTGACGAGATCAGCATCTGTGGTCCTACCCACATGTCGCACCTGAAGGACAACGCCGTCACCAACTCGGTGCTGATGCCGGAAGACTTCGGCCTTGAGCGGGTGGCCCCGGAACGTATCAAGGGAGGCAACGCCAGGGAAAACGCCCGCATCATCGAGAACGTCCTCGATGGGGAAAAAGGCCCGAAAAGGGACTTGGTCGCCCTCAATACGGCCGCCGCGTTCGTGGTCACCGGACTGGACGCCGATTTTCGGCAGGGTATCGAGCGGGCCGAAGATGCCATCGACTCCGGCAGGGCGCGCCAAAAGCTCGACGCGGTGGTCGCGTTCACCCAGGACTGCCGTGCCTTTGTCAGGGGGGAGTTTCAGCCTTAAAGCCCCGGTCGTATTCCATGAAATAGCGGTAAAAGGCCGCGAGCACCAGGGAGTGGGTGATATCGCCTTCCCGGATCAGGCGAGGTATCTCGGCAAGGGGCCGCAGCAGGACCTGGATATCCTCCTTTTCATCCTGCTCCTGGTTTCCCGCAGGAAGTACCCCCGTTGCCAGAAAGGTAAAACAGAGGTTGCTCTGTATGGCGGGATTCGGATGAACGCTGCTCAGGGGTATTATCTCGGAAGCGCCGTAACCGGTCTCTTCCCGCAGTTCCCTCAGGGCCGCCGTTTCGGGTGTGTCGCCGTCCTCCACCAATCCGCCGGGGATCTCCAGGGTCACATCTCGAATGCCGTGGCGGTACTGTCGCACCAGGACCACTTCGTTGTCGGCCGTGAGCGGGATGACATTGACCCACGATGAGGATTCCAGAATAAAAAAGTCATGCACCTGATCGGTCCTGGGCGACCGGGCCCTGTCCGTGCGCAGGCTGAACACCCGGTACGAGTTATCCCGCGTGCTTGATATGATGTCCCATAATTTGGGTGACACAAGCATTCTCCCTAAAATTAGGTTCTCTTTGCCGGAGATGTAAAACCCCGCCCTGCGTTGATCGATTTCACATGTAGGGTGGCATTTTACATGCCACCGTCAACGGGCCTCTGACCAGGTCGCACATTTCTAATCCGGAAACCACCCAGTGTTCAAATCCCGGGCCCCCTTCGACATTCATCATTCCTTGTTCGATATTCGATATTCTCTTTTAAAGAAAGCGTCAATGTCCCCCGCATCGGCCGTAATGGGCATGGGCGGCAGGCTGTCGATGAAGAACCTGCCATACCGGCTGGTCCTGATTCGTTTGTCCAACACGGACAAGATCCCCCGGTCCGAGCGGTTTCGTATCAACCTGCCGAGGCCCTGCTTCAGGGCGATGATGGCCGAGGGCACCTGGTATTCCATAAAGGGATTTCCGCCGCCCGCGCGAATGGCGTCGATCCTCGCCGCCACAAGCGGCTCGCCGGGCGAGTCGAACGGAAGCTTATCCACGATCACACAACTCAGCGCCTCTCCCGGCACGTCCACGCCCTGCCAGAACGACCCCGTTGCCAGAAGCACCGAGTGGACATCCCGCTTGAAATCCTCCAGCAGGGAGGATCGCGGCGCGTCCCCCTGCCTGTATACCGCATAGGGTGTATTTCCCGCCAGGAAGCCATGCACCAGGTTCAGGTTGTGGTAGCTGGTAAAAAGGACCAGTGCCCTTCCCCGGGTACGCCTCAGGATATCGAAAATGCGCCTGGCCGCGTGCAGGGCGAAATCGGGCGCGGACGGCAGGGGAAGGTCCTCTGGAATATACATGAGCGTCTGGGATTCGAAATCGAACTCCGAAGGGTAGACGGCCTCCAGGGTCTCCTCGGAAAGGCCCAATCGACCCCGGACATAATCGAAATTTCCGTTGGTTGAAAGCGTAGCCGAAGTCAGTTGAACGGTCGGCACTTTTTCGTACAAATGGTCTTTGAGCGCGTCGGAGATGTCAAGGGGAGAGGCATGAAATTGGACGCTCTTTTTCCTTCGTTGGTACCAGTTGAGCCAGTTTTCCCCGCGATCCCTGAAAATCTCGTCCAGCAGCACCATGATTTCGCCGGCCCGCACCAGCAGGGTCTGGGCCTCGGGTTCATCCTTTCGGGCAAGATCCGATGTCTTGGCAATCCGCTTCAACTCGCGCCTTATTTCACGCGCGGGTCCCTCTCGAACAGCGGTAAGGGTGTCGAGGTCGACTCGGCCCTTTTCCACCCGGTCTCGAAAAAGCGCGGCAAGGGTTTCGGACGATGCCCTGAGAGATTCCAGGCGGGCCCTCATGCCCTTATTCTTCTTTTTGCCGCGCCCTTTCATATAGGCCTGGAAGTCCGCCGCCAGTTCGTTTATCTGGTTGGTGCTCATGCTTTCGCCCAGGTAAAATGTCGCGGTTTCCTCCAGTGCGTGGGCTTCATCAAATATGGCGGCCTGAAACCGGGGAATGATTTCCCCGAAGCCTCCCTTCTTGACTTTCATGTCGGCGAAAAAGAGGTGATGGTTGACGATGATGATCCGCGACCGCGCGGCCCGGGCACGGAGTTTTGACAGGAAGCAATCCTCCAGGAATCCGCAGTCGGCGCCCAGGCATTGCTCGCTCGAGGCGGACATGGCATCCCAGAGAACATCGTCGTCCGCCAGCCATGGAAGCTCGGAGCGATCCGCAAACCGGGTCTTTTTGAGCCATTTCTCCATGCGGCCCCTGATCCCTTCCGCAGGCTTCGGCAGGAGTGATTGCTGGCTGAAGTACTGGTGAAACTTGTGGAGGCAGAGATAATTCCGTCTCCCCTTCATCATCACGGCATCGACGCGCAGGCCGGCCGCCTTTTTCAGCAGGGGCAGGTCCTTGAAGAAAATCTGCTCCTGAAGGTTTTTGGTGCCCGTTGAAATGACGGCCTTCTTTCCCGTGAGGATGACCGGGACCAGGTAGCCGAATGTCTTGCCCGTGCCCGTGCCGGCCTCCACAATGGCGGGGAGGCCCTGCATAAGGGATTCTTCAAGGAGAAGGGCCATCCGAAGCTGCGTGGGGCGGGGTTCAAAGCCTTCGAGGGACCGGGCCAGACGTCCTTTCGGTCCCAGTATATCCTGAACTGTGGGTTCGGCGCTTGACATGGCTGAACTATAGATATGCTGTGTCACGCCGTCAATTGGTAAAAGAGAATGATGCGAATCAAGTTACGCGTTGCGGATTGTGGGCCGGCTTGGTCAGCCGTTCCTCGTTCCTGGTTCTTTGTTCCTGGTTCTTCGTTCTTGGTTTCTTGTGCTTGGCTCAAGGTTCATGTGAGGGGTGTTGCGGTTATGCTCCTGCCTTTGTCGCGGTTGAAACCGCTCCTGCAAGTGCATGGTCCCCGAAAAACGGCCGGTGTAGGAGCGGCTTCATCCGCTATACGGATGCAAATGGGAAGAAGAAAGGACGTTATATCCACCTTTTGAACGTGCATTTTTCATATTTTATCCTTACTGTACTAAAAACACTGATTCGACATTTGATAAGAAACGTCGGGTCAAAGTTTTCAGTCAATAAATTTTATAATCATTTTTTATGGAACTCCATCGCCGTTATGCC
>JAFDKD010000467.1 GCA_019307165.1 Deltaproteobacteria bacterium
TGGATCTCAAGGCTTACACGGTCAAGCGGGGCGATAACCTTACCCGAATCGTCAAAGAAGCCTTTCATGTCCCCGATAAGGACCTCTCGGAGGAATACCTAAAGAAGATCAAAGAACTGAACCCGTTCATCAAGGACCCCAATCTGATCCATCCCGGCCAGGTCATTCGCCTTCCCATATATTCACCGCAGGTCGTGCGCAAATCCATTTCAAAACCGGCGCCCCCTGAACCCGGCAAACAGGAGGCCCGTCGTCTGGGGACGGACCTGGGGGAGATATTTACGGAAATGGGTGAGGACTGGGTCCGGACGGGCCGGCATTTCATCCCGTTGGAGTCGGGCGGGCGGCGGGTTCCCCGCCCAGATGCCCGGACTTATCGAGTCCACCTGGGGCAATTACAAAGTCGTGCAACTATCGGACGATGAAGTCCTTCGTTCCGCCCTGGCAAAGGTCATCAACGCGTGCGACTACCCGGAGGTGCTTCGACAGGGGCAAAAGCTGCAATTCGAGGGGGCCGTCCCCTTCGAGGTATCGGGGGACTGGATAGTCCGGCGGCCCGGGGCGACCGGGGAAACCGAAACCCTGGTGATCCGCCTCAAAGGGAATTCCGGCTCGGGAACCCCTTCAGCCATTAAACGTTATTTGAACAAATCGGGTCTGAAACTCATCGAATATCCACTCCCTTCCGAAGCGGACGCCCAGTTGCTTGAGGACGTGGAAATACGGATACTGCCAGATCTCCAGACACTTACCCGCGCGGTCCTGGAATCTGCGGGCAAGGAATTCACGCCCGATGTGATCATCCCTGTTTACCAGAGCCAAAAGGCGGACTTCAAACTGAAAATCAAGGCCGATTTCCAGCTGAAAACCGACGGGCAGGATGCCATCGTTGACCTCCACGGTCTTTCGCCGGAAATAATATCGCTATTGAGGGACCATCGGATACGGGTCCTGAGCCTGTCGGTGGGCGACGATGCCTTAAATAATCTTTCAAAATTACTGAATTTTCTTGATATTCCATTTGAAGGGAGCCCCCGGAAACTGGCGGTGCCCGAAAGCGAAAGCGTGCCTGCCGTGACCCTTGCCATCACCGGGATCGTGTTTCAGGGCACGGAAGGCAGGATGCTCGCCACCCCCGTTGCCCTGCCCCATGAAATAGCGGCCTACCTCGTCCGGGAAGGTTATGAAATCCTGAGCCTGTCCTTTCTATGACGGATCGCCCTCCCTCTCCGGAACAAGAAATGCCTCCACGGGCCAACGCGTCCGCGAGCCCACGCACCGGAGTCGTGCTGTCATCGGGCTTTTTCGGGTTTTTCGCCCATGCCGGCTTTCTATCGGCAGTCCGCACCGCAGGATTGGTCCCGGACGCATACGCAGGGGCCAGTTCGGGGGCCATTGTCGCGGCCATGGCGGCCTCGGGAATGACCGACGAGGCCATCCGGCAAATCCTTTTCCGTGTACAAAAGGCCGATTTCTGGGACCCCGATCCCTGGCATAAAATCGCGAGATACGCCTTGAGGCGTCTGAAAGGATATTCGGGATACCTGAAAGGCGGAGGATTTTCACGGCTTTTGGAAGCCATTCCCGTCCGGACCATAGAGGCCTGCCCAACACCGCTGGCCGTCGCGGCCACGAACCTCACACGGAAAAAGGAGACGATTTTCACCCGGGGCGACCTGATCAAGACCGTCCACGCATCGGGTGCGGTCCCCATGCTTTTCAAGCCCGTGGAGATCGAAGGCAACCTTTACGTGGACGGCGGCATCTCCAACAAGGCCCCGGTAACGGCGGTATCGGAACTTGCCTCCCTGGATCGAATTTTCGTTCACTTCATTGCCTCGGAAAACGTGGAGGAGAAACCGGATTTTTTGAATAAGCCATTTTCGCCCTGGCGTATTCAGTACCTGGCCGTAAACATCGGCCGGCAGGATGCCTACCGCCTTCAGGTGGAAATAGCGAGGATGAAAGGAATTGACGTTATCGAGGTAAGGACCGAGGCCGTACCCGTGGGGCCCAACCGGCTTGAGCAAGGACCCGCCGCATATGCCGCCGCGCGGGAGTCGACTCTCAGAATCCTTAAAGAACGAGGATTTTTAAAGGAATCATAGTCAATATTTTTGACCATGTTCCCCGATCCATCCGTGACAGCTTTCAACGAACCCACCTGATCGTCTGACTTTAGGTTTTCATTTCTCACCAAAGTTTTATGGTGTTCTACGCTGCCGGTTATCGCGAACGTTCGCTGTCTACAAAATAGAAATATACCCTTGACAATGTTCACATATAAGTGTACTTTTTTGTATGAAAACAATCTCATTCTATCGTACTGCGTCAGGCAAGTGTCCTGTAAAAGAGCACCTTGATAGCCTGACTGATGTACAGGCAACCAAGATAGCATGGGGGTATTGAAATTGATTCGCGAGCTTGATCAGATTCCGTCTAAATACCTCAATAAACTGGTCAAGACAAACGATATCTGGGAAGCCAGAGTTGATGTTGGAAGAAACACTTTCCGTCTTCTTGGTTTTTTTCATGGTCGAGAGTTGATCATACTGACCAACTCCTTCCAAAAGAAGCGCCGGAAAACTCCTCTAAAGGAAATTCGGCTGGCAGAAAAGCGGAAGAAAGAATATTTGAGCAGGAGGTAGACAGATGGACGATCTGGATAAATATATTGAAGCAAGAAAAAATCGGGGTCATATCTTTGCAGAAAATTTTGATAAAGGATATGAGCAATTCAAATTTGGTGTACTTTTGAAACAGGCCCGTCTTGAAGCCGGCTTTACTCAACAGCAAGTTGCGGAGAAATTGCATACAAAAAAATCTGCCATCTCTCGGGTCGAAAACCATGCAGAAGATATCCGTCTCTCTACATTAGTGAATTATGCACAGGCTATAGGTAAGAATCTTCGCTTCGAAATATCCTAAAACAGCGAACAATCGGCTCCACCTGACGCCAAAAGCTGAGCCGCTTAGAAAATTTATTACTGAATCAACGGCATCGGCTCTTAACAATTTTCGAGGAAGCTTTTGGCGCAGGTGAGCCGTGGCGTTCGGCGGATAGAATTCACTGTACTGGAAATTGAAAAATGAAAACTACGCAATATTTTGATTATAGGAGGAAACGACCTGATCGCGCTCAGATCAAAAAAGATTGGATAGAATCAGTTATTGAAAAACCTGAAAAGGTAGAAGTCCAATCCGATGGCAGAATCAGGAAATGGGCTAAAATACCAGAAGCTGGAAAATACTTGAGAGTTATCTTGCTCGAAGATGGCGAAACGGTTCATAATGTATTCTTCGATAGATCATACAAGGAGGAATAGAACATGAAAGTGAAATATTTTTCTGATACTGATACTGCTCACGTCGAATTTACGGAAAAAGAAATCCATGAGACTAAAGAGATAAGTGAAAATATCTATTTAGATATTGATGGGGAAGGCAACATCGTGAGCATGACTATAGAACATGCAAAAGAGAATGCCGGTCTTTCGGAATTTTCATATCAAGAGATGTCGCGTCAAACCGCATAGGAATGCCGAACCTGTTAGTGCAGTGGACAGCCAGTGCCGAGCCGTTTTGTCAATTCCGCAATTCCGGGGACACCATACTTAATTCAATGGTTTCGGCTTGGGTCCGGCTTTTCGAGCTTTCAACCTGAGGCCTGTCATCTCCTCCAACACATTGAAAATCGAGGCTCCAGCCAGATCAAACGGAAGACCGCTGATATCTCTTAGACGGTGCGCCTCAACCAATTCCTTGTTCGATATTCGATATTCTCCCTATTCTTCCTGAAACAGTTCCCTATACAGTTCCTGCACCGACCCCACCCCCGTCACCGACATACCCTTCGGGGCCTTCAACCCTTCCAGGTTCGTCCGGGACAGGATGCACCGGGCAAATCCCAGCTTTTCGGCCTCC
>JAFDKD010000468.1 GCA_019307165.1 Deltaproteobacteria bacterium
GGTAGCAGGGTACAGCAAAGCCTGCCAATCGGAACCGGCAACATGCGTGTTCGTTGTCGTTGTCGTATTCGTAATCGATTTCATTCAATTGCGTTAACAAGTCGCTGTTGTAGGGCGGGATTTTATATCCCGCCACTGAGACTGCCAGGGACAACCGATTTACGGCGGCATATAAATACGCCTAACACATGGCGTACAAGATACCGCCCTACAACACAACGATTACGAACACCGCTTCGCTGAGCACGAGTACGCCCGGTTTTATGCGATGACACTTGTCAACGCGCCGGCAATCCCTTATGTTTCTTTCGGAAGAATTTGGCGGGGGAAACGGTTCGTTGTCTGAAGGCAAAGCCGAAATAAAATCATTGGAAAAGCAAATCCGGCATCTTCGAACCCGGCTGCGCGGGCTCATGCTCAAGGATCGCAACACCCTTTCCGTGCAGCTGACCAGGCTTTCACAGCCGGCGCGTCAGGGCGATCGGAGCAAAAAGATTTTCGAGAGGCTCGATTCCATCGAAAACCGCGTTGATGGGGCGGCGCATCGGAAAACCGAACGTCTGGCCCGGAAACCGCGCCTGTCATATCCGGCCGACCTCCCTATCCTCAAGAAAAAAGACGATATTGTCCGGGGCATTCAAGACCATCAGGTGTTGATCATATCGGGCGATACGGGCTCGGGAAAAAGCACCCAGATACCCAAGATGTGTCTTGAGGCCGGTCGGGGAAAACTCGGCAAAATCGGATGCACCCAGCCCCGAAGGATCGCCGCGATTACGGTGGCCCAGCGTATTGCGGAAGAATTGGGCCAACCGATCGGGAACGCGGTCGGTTATAAAATCCGTTTTACAGACCGCACCGCCCCTCTCGGTTTTATCAAAATAATGACGGACGGCATGCTTCTCGCCGAGACACAGCAGGACCCCTCGCTCCTCGAATATGACACCCTGATCATCGACGAGGCCCACGAGCGCAGCCTGAACATCGATTTTCTCCTGGGTATCCTCAAGACGCTCATGGTTCGGAGAAAGGACCTCAAGATCGTCATTACTTCGGCCACCATAGACACGGAAAAATTTTCCAAGGCCTTTGACCATGCCCCCGTCATTCAGGTAAAGGGACGGCGATTTCCCGTTTTAGTCAAGCACATGCCCCTGGACCCGGTCCTGGAGCGGTCCGGCGACACCACCTATGTGGACATGGCGGTCCGTGCCGTGGAGGCTATGCGCGCCGATCGATCCGGGGGGGATATCCTCATTTTCATGCCCACCGAACAAGATATCCGGGAAACCTGCGATCTGCTGGAGGGCAGATGCCTCCCCGGCGTCAAGATGCTGCCTCTTTTTGCCAGACTCACGGCCGCACAGCAAAAACGGGTATTCGCCCCATGCAAAGGCCAAAAAATCGTGGTCGCCACGAATGTGGCGGAAACCTCCCTCACCATTCCCGGCATCAAATACGTGATCGATACGGGCCTGGCCCGCATTCCCCGTTATGTCCCCCGGACACGCACCACCAGCCTTCCCATCAGTCCGATATCGCGCAGCAGCGCCGACCAGCGCAAGGGACGCTGCGGCCGGGTCCGCGACGGTGTCTGCATCCGCCTCTATTCCGAAACGGATTATGAATCGCGCCCGGAATTCACCGATCCCGAAATTCTCAGATCCAACCTGGCGGACGTCATCCTCCGCATGCTGTCGCTCCGAATGGGCCACATCGTTGATTTCCCTTTTGTTGACAGGCCCAACCCCAGGAGCGTCAAGGACGGTGAAGACCTCCTCGTTGAACTGGGTGCGGTGGAGCGCGGAAGCAACGGCCTGGTCCTGACCCGAAAGGGCAATGCCATGGCCCGGTTACCCCTGGACCCGCAGATTTCGCGAATGCTGCTGGAGGCCCATGCGGAGGGCTGCATCCCCGAGGTTGCGGTCATAGCCTCCGCGTTGAGCATCCAGGACCCCAGGGAGCGTCCTTTGGAAAAGGCCAAAGAAGCCGATGCCCTGCACGCCCCCTTTAAAGACCCCAACTCGGATTTCCTGACCCTTCTGAACATCTGGAACCGGTATCGCCGGGAATGGGATACCCTAAAGACCCAGAACAAGATGCGGAAATTCTGTTATTCCCACTTCCTCTCCTTCGTGCGCATGCGGGAGTGGCGGGACATCCACGATCAGGTCCTGACCCTGCTGAAACAACAGGGGATGACGGCACGCAGGGAGACGTCCGTTGCGTGGGGAGGGCCCGACACCGAGATTTACGCGCGTATTCACCGGGCCGTGCTGAGCGGTTATCTTTCCAACATCGCCACCCGAAAGGAAAAAAACATCTACCTTGCGGCCAAGGGCAGGAGCGTGATGGTGTTCCCGGGCTCCGCCCTTTTCAACAAAGGATGCCCGTGGATTGTGGCCGCTGAAATGGTTAAAACCACGCAACTTTTCGCCCGTACTGCGGCCCGCATCGACCCCGCCTGGCTGGAACCCCTCGGCAAGGGGCTTTGCAGGTCCTCGGTCTACGACCCCCACTGGGAAAAAAACCGGGGGGAGGTTCGGGCCCTGGAACGTGTCACCCTGTTCGGCCTGCCCATTGTCACGGGAAGGCCCATCTCATACGGACGCATCGAGCGGGACGACGCGCACCGGATTTTTGTTCAGGCGGCCCTGGTCGATGGGAACGTGAAAGGCCCCCTGCCCTTTCTCGAGCACAATCAAAAACTCATCGCATCGATTGAGGACATTGAAGACAAAATCAGACGACGGGGCGTCCTTTTGAGCGACCAGGACATGGCCGCCTTTTACTCCGAAAGACTCCCCGGCGTGACCGGCATCAGCGAACTTAAGAAGCGGATACGCGACAAGGGCGGGGACCGCTTCTTGAGAATGGCCGAATCGGACCTCCTGGCGTCCCGGCCCGACATGCGCGTATTGGACGGATTTCCGGATCATGTGACCCTGGGAGACCATCGATTCCCGTTTTCCTATAAATTTGCGCCTGGAGAGGAAGCGGACGGCGTCACGATTTCGGTCCCATCGACCCTTGCCGCCCGTTTTCCGGATAAGCGCCTCGACTGGATGGTGCCCGGCCTGCTCAAGGAAAAAATCACGGCCCTTATCAAGGGATTGCCCAAAAGCTACCGAAAGCAGCTGGTGCCGGTCTCCCGCACCGCTGATATTATCTGCTCGGACATGGAAGAAACGGACGAACCCCTGGTGACGGCGCTTGCCAGGTTCATTTATCACAGGTTCGGTGTGGATATTCCCGCGTCACAATGGCCGGCCGGCGACATCTCCAATCACCTCCGGATGAGGGTGTCGGTCACGGACCATGCGGGAAAGGAACTCGGGAGCGGGCGGGACTTTCACCGACTCAAACAGGTCGTGGCCGAAAAAAATGGAGGCGCGGCGGAACAAAGGGAATGGGCGCATGCCAAATCGGACTGGGAAAGAAACGGCATCACGACATGGGATTTCGAGGCCCTGCCGGAACAGGTCTCGTTGGGCCCTCGGCTGGCGGCCTACCCTGCCCTGGCGCCTGAAGATCGCTCGGTCCGCATACGCCTGTTTGCCGACGCGGACGAGGCCCGGGCGGTTCACCGAAAAGGCGTTGCCGCCCTGTTTGCGCTCCACCTGGGAAAGGAACTGAAATTCCTGAAACGCTTTTTAAAGCTTCCCCAAGACCTGGCGTTGACAACGACGCCTTTTGGCGGCCGTCAGGCCTTTGAGGCTCAACTTTACGAAAGCCTTCTCATACATCACTTTAACAGGGACAT
>JAFDKD010000469.1 GCA_019307165.1 Deltaproteobacteria bacterium
CCATGGATGGTGCCCGAATCTTTTGTCGTGTAAGAAGTTATTTATCGACTTGTCGAAAACAAGGAGTCAAATCAAGCCACGCATTGGATCTGTTGTTTAACGGCAAGTTGCCCGGTTTTCTGATACAAAGAGAAGTAGAAACATAAAACACGCTGAATAGTTACCAATATTCAATGTATAGGGGGCTGCCTCTTCCGCAAGTCTCTTCAACTTGTTTTCCTCGTTTTTGAGGATGTCAAGAACCATCAATGCTTCAAGCGCGGTAAAGCGCAGCCGGCCTTCCCCGCCGCTGATGGTGACGTGCCCGGTATCGTCTACTTCTATTGTGTATTTCTCGATGCGTTCTTCCATCTTCAAATCCATTATTCGGAAACCAGCGCCACCGCGCGGATCCACCCGGCCGAAGCAGCCATAATCTTTACGGGAAAGCAAAAGAAGGTGAAGCCGTGCGGGGGCACCTTGTTCAAGTTGGTCAGTTTTTCGATTTGAAAATAGCCCTTTTCCCTTCCCGCAAAAAGGGACTAAACCCTCACCTTGCGTTTTTACTCGTTTTTAAATACTTACTATTCAACTACCGAAAATTGAATTCTACCCAGGGTCCCATAAGAAACCTCGATCCTGTCTCCCGGGGATACATAATGAAAGGGCATGAGGGACCCGGTTGAGACGATCTCGCCGGCGCCGATTTCAAGACCGTATTGGGACAGTTTATCCGCAAGCCACGCCACCACGCGCAATGGACTGCCCAAGGCCTCCACGCCGCAGGCACTCCCCAGGAGATCGCCGTTTTTTCTCATGATCACACCCTCGTGCACCAGGTCCAGTCCCGAGAGACCTTTGCGGAGCGGCCCGAGAATGATACCAGCATGGAACGCATTGTCGGCGATTGCCTCGGCAGGGGTGGCCTTCCAGTCTTTGATGCGGCAATCCACCAGTTCCACCGCGGCCATGGCCCCTGCGGCCGCATCCATGACATCCGCTTCGGTGGTCCCGGGCCCGCGGAGGGGCTTGTCAATGACAATGGCGATCTCCGGTTCAACAGCCAGCCTACAGAACGACGAAAGCCCGATCCCGTCCCGGCCGTCAACGGCGGATCGGCTCGTCATGCAACCGTATATGGGCTCGTCGATGTCCAGCTGCGACATGACCGCGCGGCTGGTGGCCCCCACCTTCCACCCGGTGATGCGGTCCCCCGGTCCAAGCAATTTGCCCACGAGTTGACGCTGCACCGCATAGGCGGCATCCAGGGATATTTCTCCGCTCAGGGATGCAGGAGAGTCGATCGGCGTTCCCGACGTGTGAGCCCTGACCAGGCAGTCCAGCCAATAACGCTCTGCTTTTTTTTTCGAATTCATCAGGAACTCCAATTCACTCACTCTAGATCACTTTAGTCACTTACTGAACGCCTCTACCGCTCCCGGCCGAAAAATATCCGCCAGCGGCAGGGTCAGCGCCACTTCGGGCGAATATTTGAGATAGGTGGGTATGGGATAGCGGATGCCCTTCTGATGGGTTTTTTCGAGACCCGCCACGACCTCGGACAGCTTCTCGGCCGGGATGGCCATGACCATCTCGTGGTCCTGGCATCCGGCCCAGACCCGATCTCCGTTTCCGGGGACAACCACCTTGCATGCATTGTCCTTAAAGGCCCCGATCACGCCTTCGGTGCACGATGCGGCCCGTCCCGAGAAGCTGCTTTGAAGGGGTATGCCGCCGGCTTGGGTGGCGCCGTGAATCAGCCGCATCAACTGGGCGGGGTTGACATACACCAGGACCACGTCCGGTTCAACTTTCGTCCGCTCCAGGGGGGAATAGATGACAACCAGGCGTTCATCCGCATCCAGTTTCAGGAATCCCTTCAAGACCTGTTTTGCCGCATTCTCATCGCCCGCATAATTCATGAAAATCATAAATTCGGAGGCATTTTTCTCGTTTGCCCTTTCCCATCCATACGTATGGGCCGCGATGGCGCAGCCCAAGTCCTCTTTCCCGAATGCCACGGTCCATCCGTACCGCCGGCACATGGCGGCCCCCTGGCAGGGAGCCATGGTGACTTTCAAGTCTCTGAGCGGCCTTTTGGCGGACGGCGGTATGTCTTCCGAGTCCGCACGGGAGAATTTGACGGCCACGGGAAATGTCTCGGGATTGACGAACATTCTCAGTTTTTCACCTAGTTTTATCCATTTTTCCATAAAACTATCTCCTTAGTCCTGTTTTAATTCCCTTCAATTTTCAATGTTCAATCTTCAATTCTCAATCTAAGCCGGCGTCCGTATGCCACCAAGTGCCGCAATGCCCTGGCCGCTCGATCCAAGGAAGGAAAAGCCGGGATTTCCTGTTCCCGGAACCTGGCCCTCAGTTCGGCGCCCTGCTGAATCAAGACCGGATCGCCGCCCTCCGAATCTACGGTGAACACGGTGGGTTTGCCGTCTTTTCGCCCCTTCAAAAACTGAATCACCGCAGGGTTGGAGTCGGGCGCGTCCGGAAGATGGAAGGCCATTCGGGGAATGAGCCGGTCCACGACGATCATGGCGATGGCCGGGTCCTTGTATGCAAGGTCAAGCAGTTCGGCAAGGTAATGGGCATCCTGGAATATCCTGAAATGGTCCAGGGGGTTTCCGGCAATAGACCCTGCCGACGGTACGCTTCCGCGCAAAACGGCCATGGTGTCCTCCGACAACTGCGGCACGGACAGCCCCTCGCGCACGCAGGTGTCGCTGTACGAAACGCTGTTGCCGCCGCCGCCGCCAATTAGAAAGACACCGATCCCGGAAGGCGGGGCGAGCCAGGTGAAGGCCGTTATGGCATCCACCCATTCATTCATTGAACTCACCCGGGTAACGCCGGTTTGCCGGAAAAAGGCCTCCCACGCTCCCCTGCCCCCTGCCAGGGCCCCGGTATGGGAAGCGGCCGTCCTGGCCCCCGCTTCACTTTCTCCGCCCTTCCACAGGATGACGGGCTTTTTCAGGTTCACCTCTCCGGCTGCGCGGAGGAACGCATTTCCGTCCCGGACGCTTTCCAGGTACATGGCGATAACGCCTACATTGTCATCCTCGCCCATGTATTGAAGAAAATCGATATCCCCCAGGACCGTGCCGTTGCCGAAACTGACCGCCTTAGCCACGCCGATGTTTACGGAGCAGGTGTACTCCGTCAGCCGCTGGGTGATGCCCCCGCTCTGAGAGATGATGCCGAGCGTCCCGTTCTTTCCGGGAATGGCGCCCCATGCCGTAAGATGGGACGACGGGCAATAGGGGCCCATGCAGTTGGGGCCCACCACCATCAGCCCATATTCCTCGGATATGGTTCGTATCCGGTCGTCCAGTTCCCTCCCCTCGTTTGTCCCGATTTCATTAAATCCCGACGTGAGAATGTGAATATGCTTCAATCCGATTTCACCGCACGATTGCAGAACATCGGGGACTCGCCCTGCCCCAACCGATACCATGGCCAGATCGGGTACTTCGGGAAGCGAGGGCAGGTCCGGATAGGCTTTCATTCCTAGAATTTCAGTAGCCTTCGGGTTGATTGGATAAAGCGCGCCCGGAAAACCGGCTGTTTGAAGTTTCTTGAGAAAGCTCAATCCGCCGAACCGATAGCCGTCCCGCGGCACGCCGACAACAGCCATGCTCTTTGGTTTGAATAAAGGGTCGAGGTCGTTTTTTTGGGTGTTCAAGGGTTACATTTCCTCCTCAACTATAGAACGGTAATCCCGCCCCCTTCGATAAAAAGGGACTGCTGGATTTCAAGTATCTGATATTAC
>JAFDKD010000470.1 GCA_019307165.1 Deltaproteobacteria bacterium
ACCGATGGAGAAATCCGGGAAATTGCTTTTCTATTCGCTGCCATCCCTTGAACAACCAGATTCGCGTTTCATCGCCCGCCTCGGGGTGGATGGCCAGGAGCGCGGCAGGTCCCATGCGCATGAAATCCCCCCGGGTGTCGAGTATCGTCAAATGCCCTTCGTTTCCGGGAAGCGCGGCGCTTTTTCCGGGTTCCATGTCCAGGAGAATGGGCTCCGGGGCGGCGTCCTCGCCTCGCACTATTTTCAGACGCGCCCTGCCGGAGGAGACCTTGCCGTAGCTCGACTGATAAAAGGTAATATCGCCAAACTGAACCGGGTGATTCACCCGGGCGCTTTTGACGGCCGCTTCCTTGCCGTTTACAATAAAGGACAGGTCGGAACGATATTCCCTGGGGCTGCCGTTTTCATAAAATTCGACAAAGAACTTATCGCAGCGCACATCGAAACCGAGCTTGAGTTCATGGGAATTGCTCCTCAGCCGGACCGTGTCGGTGCGCTCGCCTTCCACGATGTTCACAAAGGCTTCGAAGCCGAAAAGGGAGCCTACGATTCCGCCGACGAGAATCAGCAACACGCTCAGGTGAACCAGGTAAACGCCGAAATGGGCATACCGCCCCTTGTCGCCATGAAAATAAACGGCGTCCCCGACCTCTTTTTCGCGAAGGGATTTGAAGCGGGACCTGAGGAGCCCGCCGACCCGCTCGGAAGCGGTGAAAAGCGCTTGAGACGTAGCGACATACCGTTCCGGCGGCAGCTTTTCGAAAAGCCCATCCCGATCCACTTTCGGTCGTGCCTTGAATCGTTTCCATGCGCTGGGAAATCTGTCGACGGAGCAGACCGTGAGGTTGAGCGCCAGGCATCCCAGAAGGACCATGAACCAGTGGGCGTGATAAATGTCGAACAGTCCCAGCACGCTGTAAAGTTTGAACGCGGCCGGGCTGAGGCTCCTGGCGAACTCCATGGCCGATTCGCGCTGCGGGATAAGGGTCCCCAAAATAGAGGTCGCCGCCAGGATAATCAAAATCAGGATCGTCAGTTTGACGGAACTGAAAAACCGCCATTCGATTTTTCCTTGTGGGTCGCATGTGTCATGTTACGCTTACCTTATTCGTAAATTAGGCGATGGATTTGGAGTTTGACCATCCCTCGTATATCATGTAAAAGAATCCGAATATACCGATAATGTATAGGCTGTTTTCATATTTTCAACCTCAAGGCCTGGAAAAGCAAGCCCGCATCTCATATGGCCAGCCGGAAACAACCATGGCCCATTGCCCTGTTTCGGGTTGGGAACAACGGCGGGCCATCCATCAACAAAGCTGAGGAGATTTTCGTGCTCGATCTGAAATTTGTCAGGGCAAATCTGCAAGACATCCGGGAAATGATCGGCAATCGAGGGGTTGACCTGGATGATTCCCGGCTGGAAACGCTGGACAGGGAAAGGCGGGAGCGTTTGACGGCGCTCGAGGCCTTACGCCACCGGCGCAATAAGGTGACGGAGGAGATCGCCGCCCTGAAAAAATCGGGGGAAGATGCATCTTCGATGATTGCGGAAATGAAGACGGTATCCACGGATATCAAGGATCAGGAAAAAATGATTTCCGGGGTCCTGGATGAGCTTAATCAGTTGCTGATGCTCATTCCGAACATGCCTCATGCATCGGTTGCCGTAGGAAAAAGCGAGGCGGACAATCCCTTTATCCGGTCGTGGGGGAAGATCCCCGAGATGGACTTCGAGCCAGTGCCCCATTGGGACTTGGGGGAGCGGTTGGGGATACTTGATTTTGCCAGGGCCGCCAAAATTACGGGCTCCCGTTTTGCCCTCTATAGAGGCATGGGGGCGCGGCTGGAAAGGGCCCTCATTAACTTCATGCTGGATGTACACACCCGGGAGCATGGATACACCGAGGTGCTCCCGCCGTTTATGGTGAACAGCGATTCCATGACCGGTACGGGTCAACTGCCCAAGTTCGAGGAGGACCTTTTCAAGATTCAGGGCTGGAACTATTATCTCATCCCCACGGCCGAGGTCCCGGTCACGAACATCCACCGGGAGGAGATACTGACCGAAGAACAACTGCCCATAAGTTACGTTTCCTACACCCCCTGCTTCCGCTCCGAAGCGGGATCGCACGGAAAGGATACGCGCGGGCTCATTCGGCAGCACCAGTTCAACAAGGTGGAACTGGTGAAATTTTCGTTTCCCGAAAATTCCTATGATGAATTGGAAATACTGACTGCAAACGCGGAGGAAATTCTCAAGAGACTCGATCTGCCTTACCGGGTGATATCCCTGTGCACAGGAGACCTCGGATTTTCCGCTGCCAAGACCTACGATCTGGAGGTCTGGCTTCCCGGGCAGGGCCTGTACCGGGAGATTTCATCCTGCAGCAATTTCGGCGATTTTCAGGCGAGGCGTTGCGGGATTCGGTTCAAGCGAAAAGGCGGCAACAAGACCGAACTGGTTCATACCCTGAACGGTTCCGGGCTGGCCGTCGGCAGGACATTCGTGGCCATACTCGAGAACTACCAGCAGGCGGATGGCAGCCTGGCGATACCCGATGCGCTCAGGCCCTACATGGGGGGCTTGAAAACGATTCGCCCGTCCGCCTGATGAGTTCCAATAAAATCGCATCTTCCGGTTGGCGCACTTACCAAGAGGGGCTTCGTCGGGAAACCCGGCGGGATTTTCTCCTGTACAGGCTGCCCGTCTACGCACTGGTCGTTGCGGTAATTTTGATCTTTATTTTTGCAGGCTATCACGCCGGGACCTTTCTGTCGCGCCTGAGCCCAGGAGCGAGCACCCGGGATCAACCGAAAGCAACGGAAGAAGAGACATGTCAGGCGGAGTACGGGGAAGCGATCGGCGCGGCGCTGGCAGGGATGAATTTCGACCCCGGAAGCATCGCCGGCAGCTTTGTCATCGATGGCGCCGAGCCGCCCGCGGTCGCTCACACGTTTCTGGAGCCCGGGCTTCAGCGATATATTGTCAAGCTGCTCCGAAGATCCAGGACGCTTCAGGCCGGGGTCGTGGTCATGAAGCCGTCGGATGGACGGATTCTGGCCATGGCGGCCTACGGCGACACGAATGACGCTGGAAATCTAAATGTCAGAGCGGAGTTCCCCGCCGCAAGCCTTTTCAAGATCGTGTCCGCGGCCGCGGCATTGGATGCGGCCGGTTTCACGCCCGATCGCCGTGTGTTTTACCATGGGAAAAGGCACACGCTATACAAGGGCCAGCTGAAAAAAGAAGAAGGAAAAAACGCATCGTCCACAAGCTTCAGCCGGGCCTTCGGCTCGTCCATTAACCCGGTTTTCGGAAAACTGGGGATATTTCATTTGGGCCGGGAACTCATGACCCGGTACGCGGAGCGGTTTTACTTCAACCGGACCATCCCGTTCGATATGAATGTGGCGCAAAGCGTCGCGGAGGTCCCTTCGGACGATTTCGGGCTTGCGGAGGTGTCTTCAGGCTTTAACAAAAAGACCTTGATTTCGCCGCTTCACGCGGTGCTGCTGGCAGCGGCCGCCGCCAACAACGGCATTATCATGAAGCCGAGATTGATCGATTATATCTCAGGTCCGTCGGAGGAAATTCTATACAGAAGCAGGCCCCAACTGCTGGGGGACCCCATCACCAGGGGCGCGGCCCGGGACCTGAGGGTCCTGATGAAAGAAACGGTCATCAGAGGGACCTGCCGGAAGAGGTTTCGCCGACTTCGCCGCAGCAAGGCCTGCGCCGATGTTGATTTAGGCGCCAAAACAGGTACAATAAACGATACGCAGGACAGATATAAATTCGACTGGCTGGTTGCCTATGCGCTGCCTTCCAATGCCGAGGGCGCCATATGCCTCGCGGTCCTGGGCGTGCACGGCGAAAAATTGGGAATTCGGGCGACGGAACTGGGAAGCCTGATCATCCGCTATCACCTCAAGTCGTTAAAAGTGGCGGGAAGAGATTGATAACCGCTTGAAAATCACCCCTTTTTGAAGGTGGGGGTTATATCAACACCTGACAAGAGGCAGTAGGAGTACGCTATGTGCGGCATCGTATGTTACGTAGGCACGAAACAGGCAGGTCCCATCCTCCTGGAAGGGCTCAAGCAGTTGGAGTACAGGGGCTATGATTCGGCGGGAATGGCCGTTCAGGACGGTGACGGCATCGCCTGCCATCGCGCCGTGGGCAAGATCGCCAATCTCGAACGAAAGCTCAGGGGCATCGATATCAAAGGGGTCTGCGGCATTGCCCATACCCGCTGGGCGACTCACGGTGAGCCGAGCGAGGAAAACGCCCATCCCCACAGCGACAGCCGTGGCGATGTGTTCGTGATCCACAACGGCATTATCGAGAACTACAACAACCTCAAAAAGCGGATTGAAAAGGCGGGCATTCCCTACAGGTCGCAGACCGATTCCGAAGTCCTGGCCCACCTTATTTCCATGAATTTCGAGGGGGACCTGAGCGAAGCGGTCCGCAAGACGATCGACCAGGTGGAGGGGACGTTCGGCCTGGCAGCCGTTCACAGGCTCGTCCCGGACCAAATCGTCGTTGCCAGGCGGGGAAGCCCTTTGATCATCGGCGTCGCCGAAGACGGCCATTTTGCGGCATCCGACGTGGGGGCCATGGTCCGTTACACCAACCGAGTGGTCCACCTTCAGGAGAATGAACTGGCGACGTTGAGCAGTTCGGATTTTTCCAT
>JAFDKD010000471.1 GCA_019307165.1 Deltaproteobacteria bacterium
TTCATGTCATCTGGGAGGAAAGGGACGTCCCCCTCGACTGCCTCGTGGACATGAAGGGCCGATTTGAGGCGCCGGATCGCTTTCACGCCGAAGCCGTCCGTTTCATGAGAAAACTGCAGCTGAAAATAATCGTTTCCGTCATCCCGGCCCTTTTGTGTCTGCCCTTTGTCCTTTTGTCGATCCGATGGGACCGTGCTTCCCGATCCTTCGTACTGAAGAGAGGGCGTCGTCGTGCCTGATCTGATCACCCATACCGTACTGGGCTATTTCCTCGTTCGAAGATGGCGTCATGCCGCTTACGCGTTTCTGTTCCTTATAGGGAACATGATGCCTGATCTCATGACGCGGCCTTTCTACATCATGTACTCTACGTCCTACTGGTGGGTGTATCCGTTGCACACGCCGCTGGGCGCCCTGGTGGTCTGCTGGGGCCTCACCGGCCTGTTCAACGAGCGGGACCGGCGCCCGGTATTTCTGGCGTTGGCGGGCGGAAGCATGGCCCACTTTGCCCTGGACATGCTTCAGAAACACGCCGGTATGGGCTACGTGTGGTTCATGCCGTTTTCCTGGGGATTTACCGACTGGGGCCTGTTCCGGCCGGAAGACGCGTTGAGATGGCTCCCGGTGTCAGTGGGGATCGTGGCCGTTGCCGAGATTTTATTGAGGACGTTTCGCAGCAAAGTTCGTCCTCCCAAAGATACTTCGGCCTCCGGCGGCGGATGACGGCTCCCGGCAACTCCGAAACGGTCTCGAGATGAAATAAACAACACCGAAAGGACGCAAGCCATGCATCCCGCCTTTCAGTCCTTCAAGGGGCCGCACAGCGGCCGTTTTCCCGTCTACGGCGTCAAGCGCCTGTTGTGGATCCTACCCTGGACCAGCTCCTCAACCCGATGCCGCCCATCTTAAAATCGTGGAGGGGGAGGTCCCGTCGGATCTGCTTCCCCTGGTGGGCGTGATCGGACGGATAAGGCTGTGAATCATCTCAGTGAATTGACGTCCTCTAACCTGTGGCCCTGACCAGATGCTTGGAGGTAAAGTCAAAATTAATTTTAGGTTTAGCATTTTTGTATTTCGACAGATTTTGAATGGGAACCGCCCGAAATATTTCTTCTAAAGTTGTTTGCTCCTTTATTAATTTATCGCGAATATCATCCATCATTGTAATAATATTTTCCTTGGCAAATTGCTTAATCGTTTCGGGGGATATGTCTTTGCTCATATTCAATCTGTCGCCGGCACTGACACTCCACAGTTCCCCCACGGCCATACGTCCCTTGTATCCCGTGTAGTTGCACGCGGAGCACCCTCTGCCTTTATACCATTTAATGTTGTTGGGAGGATCCTCAAAAAGTATGCCCATGAGTTCGGGAGACGGGGTATCGGGTTCTTTGCAGTTGGGGCAGATGCGGCGAACGAGCCTTTGGGACAAAACGCCGAGCAGACTCGAAATAATCTGGTACGGCTCCACGTTCAAGGACAGCAGCCGTGAAATCGAATCGATGGCGTTGTTTGTGTGCAACGTGCTCACTACGAGATGTCCGGTCTGGGCCGCCCTGAACGTCATTTCCGCGGTCTCGGGGTCCCTGATTTCACCAACCATGATAATGTCCGGGTCCTGCCTTAAGAATGTACGGATGTAAGCTGCAAACGTATTGTCAATCTTGCTGTTTACCTGGCATTGGGTCAAACCGCTGTACACGTATTCTATGGGGTCTTCAGCGGTGAGAATCTTTACGCCGGGCTTCTGAAGCGACATCAGTGCTCCGTAAAGGCTGGTGCTCTTGCCGCTTCCCGTTGCGCCGGTAATGAGAATGATCCCGGTCTTATTTTGCAGCAGATCATTGAATCTTGAGGTGATGTTATCGGAGAAGGAGAGTGCTTCGAAAGATTTCGGGGCATTTCTCGGGTCCAATATCCTCATGACCGCATTTTCCCCGAAATAGGCGGGGACGATAGATAAACGAAAATCGATTTTTGAAATCCCCCCAACTCTTCTGCCTTGAACTCTGAAACTGCCGTCCTGAGGGCGTCTCTTTTCTGAAATGTCCATTCTCCCGAGGATTTTTAATCGCGAAATAACTTCTTTGTAGTACTTGGCAAATTCATCCCCTATTGAATCAGGCTCTATTTCCTGCATAATCCCGTCTATTCTGAAACGGAGTGCCGGTTCTTTCTCTTGCGCCTCAACATGAATGTCAGTTGCGCCCCGGTAAATAGCAAGACGTATAATTCGTTCGACAATCAGGTTGCCGCGACGCTGCAATATTTCATCCGTCAGGCTTTCATCTATATATTTGGTAGTGGTGTCATTATTTTCATCAAATCCTAATTCCAAATCGGCACTGCATTCCGGGTTTTCACCGAATATTTTGTCTAACGCAATTTTCAATTCCGTTCTGCTCGCGGTAACCACATTAACTTCGTAACCGGTAAACCCCTTGATCTCCCGCAAAACCAGCCTATTGGTTGGATCGTCGACTGCCAGAGTCAGGGTCTTGCCATTTTTTTCAATGGGAACGAGCATATTTTTCTTTGCATATTGATAAGGTATGATATCAGCAAAGCCGGTATCCAGAGGTAGGTGACGCAGGTCGATGAAAGGTATATTTAATTGAGAACTCAAGCACTGCTTCAAATCCTTCTCCGAGACGAGATTCAATTGAACAAGGGCCTCACCTAATCGACATTCTTTTTCTTTTTGATATTGCAATGCTTTATTAAGGATAGCATTGTCTATCAAATTTGCTTTAATCAATAATTCCCCTAATAAAGGCCATTTTTGATAAGTATCTAAGGTGTGATAAAGTTGTTTTTTGCTTATTAATTTCTGTTCAAGAAGTATTTGTCCTAACAGTTGATGTGGGTCTCTTTTTTTCTGGAGCGCTAACGCCTCTGCCAGTTGCTTTGAGGTAATCAACTTCTCCGCAACAAGAATTTCGCCGAGACTGAAGAGATCCCCTTCATGAATTATTGTTCTGTCTGAATCGATGGATGCAGTCGACATGATTACACTCGCATTTGACCATTTTGGCCGTTAAATGAATGGGAAAACGATAGCTCGGTAAGCAAATGCAAATCAATATATGCACTGAAAGTACCATGAAAAATTGTACCAAAACCATATTGTATGCAAATGCCGTGCCAACTAAATCAAATAAATAAATGAATATTTAATACAAAAGTAAGTAAGTAAATGGGTTGAAGGAGGGATGCTGACTGAGGCCGGTTACGAAAAACGGCATGTTTGAGGGCATTTATTGTGCGGTGATTATGGCCATTAATGCAGATGGAATAAATAATAAAGTCTCCCGGAAAAGACCTGAATCAATTCGAAAAGCCGCGGTCGAATGTTGCCGGTTTCAATTGATAAGCTTTTCCGTACCCTGCTACCCACTGAAAACCCCGGCCCCCCTTTACAAAGGATCTTCCGGGTTTTCAGTGGGTGAATATTGCATTAACAACCGCCCGTGCTCAGCGAAGCGGTGTTCGTCCTTATCGTGGTCGTTGTCGTTGTCGTAATCGTAATCGAGGAGATCATGCAGTTCGGCCATGAACAGCTTGACGTGTATCGGGTTTCACTCGAATACGTTGCGCGTGGGGGTACCGACTTGCGAAACGTCTGCAAGGGGCAGATCGGCACGCCGGGGATCAGTTGCTGCGTGCTTCACAGTCGATTCCGCAGAACATTGCTGAGGGCAATGGCAAAGGGAGGAAGGCTGATCGCCGGCGGTTCTTCGAGATTGCCCGAGGATCGGCGT
>JAFDKD010000472.1 GCA_019307165.1 Deltaproteobacteria bacterium
TAAATCCTTGCGCATACATACACAGCGGTTTACAGAATACAGTTTTTCAAAATAGCTCTATCGCCGGCGATCTTAACAAGCGATTCGCAATTTGTTGTGACGCTGTGTATAGAAGGAACAAATAAACATAAAGGAGGGGAAACCATGAAGCCTGCCAGATCGTCATTATTCGTTCCCGGCAATAAACCGGCATGGATGGAAAAGGCGGTAAAATACGGAGCAGACGTACTCATACTCGATCTTGAGGATTCGGTCCCGAATCAGGAAAAGGTAGCAGCCAGAGCAATGGTTAAAGAAGCGCTTGGTTTTTTAAGAAAGCAAGGGCAGGACTGCGGTGTCCGAATCAATGGATTCGCTACCGGGATGACCCTGGATGATCTGGAAAGCATCATCTGCCCGGAACTTGACAGTGTATCGCTACCGAAAGTTGAAACGGTGGATGACATGAAACAGTTGGATACCTTATTGACGCATCTGGAAAAGCGATACGATATGGAGGTTGGAACTATTAAGACGCCATTGGGCCTCGAAACGGCGAAGGCGATGTACAGTGCCTATAATATCGCAGTCGCCTGCTCAAGGGTCACTGATATTGGTTTGGCCGCTGGGCCAGGTGGTGACGCGAGCCGGTCGGTCGGTTATATCTGGACCAAGGATGGTAGAGAAACCCTTTATCTTCGTTCAAAAATAGTTCTTGATGCGAGGGCTGCAGGGATACAGTACCCGACCATCAGCTCTTGGTTGGATATAAAAGATCTGGAAGGGCTTGAGCGTGATGCGCGCTTGAACCGACAGCTCGGCTACAGGGGTCAGACAGTAATGCATCCTTCCCATGTCCCGATTGTCAATGAAGTGTTCACCCCGACAGCCGATGAACTTGAGTATTTTAAGAAAATGATCAAGGCGCTGGAAGAAGCCGAAAAAAAGGGGACAGCCGCTGTTGTCTATGAGGGTGATATGATAGATTATGCTATGGTCAAAACCGCGAGGGAAATGCTTGAATTTGCAGAATCGATAGTGAAAGTAGAGCGGTAACGCCAACTCGCCGATCTCTTTTGACCTTCTTGAACCTTCGCGGTCATTCCGGCAGGATTTCCTGTTTCCTGAAGTATACGCGGAACCCGGCAACGGCCATCCCCTCATCGGCTTCCGCCCTGTCCACACCGAAGCGATCCGCAATAAAATCGCGAATTTTGGAAAGTGCCTCCGTATCGTTTTCTGTGCTGCGAAGGATGTCCAGTGCCCCTTCCGTGTATATTTTCGTATTTTTCGTAAGCGCGGCAATAAGCGCATCCGGGGTATGGCCCACACCGTCGTGAGCATAATACAAGGTGCGAGGGTTCAGTGCCGCAAGTTTCCGTGCGGTCTGAAGGTAGATTTCCATGTCGTATCCCGGCGGTGCTATGCTGGGTGTCGGCGATTCAGGGGCGGATGGATACCGCATCCCCAGGGCCTCTCCGCAGAAAAGCCCTTTTGTTTTCAGATCGAAGACAGCGATATGATGCGGCGCGTGCCCCGGTGCATGAATGATTCGGAGTTTCCTTTTACCGGCGGCAATTTCCATGCCGTCGGAAGGGATGATTATTCGGGATTCGGGGACGGGCAGAATCGGCCCCAGATACGTTTCGTAATTATCTCCGAATGCCAGTTTGGTGCTGGTAACCAAGCGCGATGGATCTACAAGATGTTTTTTCCCGAGTTCATGAACAACCACTTTGGCCTCGGGAAAACGCTTTGCCAGGCTGCCCGTCCCCCCGCCGTGATCTATATGTATGTGGGTGGGAATGATGTAGGCCAGATTGCCGAGCCCCATATGCTCCATGGCCCTTTCGATTGCCGGGAGGATTGATGCCGGACCCGGGTCGATCAATGCCGCCTGCTCTTCATGGATGATGTACACGGAATAAACATACGTTGATCTTTCTATCCGGACCTGCAATTGGTATGTTCGGTCGCCGACTTCCCTGATCTCTTCCATTAATTTTCCCCTCATTTTTGGAACGCCGATCATCCTGGCATTAATAGTAATAATAGTCAGTTACATCACATTTGAGTACCTTGTTCTAGTCAAGGCCCATATTCTAATAGCGAATATATTACTAGGTCCGACTCAAAAAATAAACACTCGCCTCCAGCGGAAGAACCCTGACCGGAAATCGCGAATCGCCTGGATTCTGAGTTGCCCTTTTCGGGAGGCTTCGTCATACGACCCCCTCTTTTTGCTTTAGTGGTGCATTCCCCAAAAGCGGTGTTCAAACTGCTAGCTTGACTAGATGAGAGCAAAATGTTATCATTCGTGCCACCCATAACGCAATATGGTAGAGACGTCGGATATCGTCCCGGCGCTTCAATTTCCAAAATAAAAGAGTTGTTTGATGTATTTAATAGACCGGCCAATTGCCATAATCCGACCAAGACAACCCCTGGTCCATTGGATAAATACTACGAGTGGTCCGGATCACGTTTTTACTTTGGAGCAGGTGAGCAAGGAGTGCCTGACCTTGCTGATGCCGAATGGCGCCACGGACGGGGATGCAGAGGAACCGTTAAAGGATCGATACGCTGACATTTTCGTCGTGGCATTGGCCGGCTGGTGCACGGATGAAAACCTATGGCCGAATGACCGGAGTTATGTGAAATTCAGGGAGTGGTTCGATGTCGAGTTCCACTCCATGGTTTTTGATGCTAATGAGGATGACATAGGGAAAAAACCATACGAATACATGTCTTTTCAGAATTCTTCCTGTTAGACCTCAAATATTCCATCATTCCATCTCTGCGACTCCGTTGCTCATCACCACCCCCCGCTGGGTTTCCACCTGCACCAGATAACCTTCATCCGTGTTCCAGCAATTGGTCGTGAGGGTGTCTCCGGGGTAGACCACGCTGGAAAAACGGGCCTTGAAGCTCTTGAAGCGCGTCACATCCCCTTCCAACACCTCGTTGACCAGGGCCCGAACCGCATACCCATAGGTGCACAGCCCGTGCAGGATAGGGCGTTTCTGGCCGCCTGCACGGGCAAATTCCGGGTCCACGTGCAGGGGGTTGAGGTCCCCGTTCAGGCGATAGAGGGCCGCCTGGTTTTCAGGCACCTTATCAGTGAAGCTCCAATCCGGCTCTTTTCCCTCGGGCGGATTGAGCGGCGCCGATCGGGGGCCGGGATCGCCGCCGAAACCGCCCTCGCCCAGGTAGAAATTGACCCAATGGGCGTCAAAGAGATGGGTCCCCTCCCCGGTTTTTCCGGAGACCAGGATGTGATAAACGGCCGCCTTGCCCTTGTCGTAGATGTGGGTCACCTCGCCCTCGAGTTCGACGCGGCCTTGGGCGGGCAGGGGCTCATACAGCCGGAAGGTCTGTTCCCCGTGCAGAAAACGGGAAAAGTCCACCTGGTCCCCCACAGGGGGATAGCCCCGCATGGCCGGGACCATGCAAAAACTGGGCAGCACCTGGAGGCCGCCTTCGGCCCCCTCATAGACATAAGGAAGTTCCTGCGCGGTAGCGCCCACGCCCAGGGCGTAAAGGACCACGTCCTTCCAGTCATATTCGAATACAACGGGGCCTTTTTTCTTGTTGATGACGCTCAGATCCACGGACATGTTGTTTTTCCTCCGGAAAAGAGTTGATAGCACAAAGCTAGAATCTATATTTCCCTTCCTTGATCTCCGCATACACTTCAGCTGTGAGAGGCATATATTCGGATTCCCCGGGAAGGAGCACGTAGAGGGCATCATCGATTCGCTCCAAATCAAAGGCCTGT
>JAFDKD010000473.1 GCA_019307165.1 Deltaproteobacteria bacterium
TTCTTCTTCACCATGGTGCCGATGAACTGCTCGCCGTCCGCCAGGCTGTCGCTGCTGCTGGAGACGACCAGGGTATTTCCATCGCCGGACAGATCGGCGGACATGAAGATGCCGGTCTCTCCAGTGACGGTAAAATCAAAGGACTTGCCGTTGACAACGTAGGTCCCGGGGACGGTCCCCGTCTCAGACTGGCCGGCGCCGTTATAGGAGATATGGGTTGCGGTCCAACCGCCCGCGCCGTTGCAGGTGACGTCGGCAATGACGGCACTGGCATCGGGGTCCAGGGTTTCAAAATCGTGAACTATAAGACTTCGATATACGTATGTCCCGTTCAATGTGGACAGTGAGGGCGCCGTGGTGCGCTCCTTGACCGCAACGACCAGGGACTGGAGAACAAACGAGCCCAGATCGGCCCCCAGGGTCAATGCCATGAAGTTCCTGCCCGGATCCTTGGAGATGTGGCCGTTCCAGGTCTGAACGGGCGTCGCCACCGTAAGGGTAAATATAAAGGATCCGGATGGGTCCATGGCGTAGGTGCCGCTGATGGTGTCGGTATCCACCGAGCCGTCACTGTCGAGATTTTGGGCGGAGCCGGTCCAGGTCCCGGCGCCGTTGAAGGTAACTGATCCAATTCCGAGGAGCGCTTTCCTGTCCGGGTCCCCGAAGTCTTCGAATTCCAGGTTGCGGAACCGGTACGTGCCGTTCAGGTCGGCATTGGTAAACCCGGTGGACGGCCCCTTTACGCCTGCAAATGTTGCCAGATAAACATCCCCCCACGCAAGGGCGGCCAGGCCGCAAAGCATTGCCGCGACAGCAACCGAAATAAAAATACTACGACGATTACGAGACATAGTTATTACCTCCCCCTTAGGAATGTTGTTGGTTGCAAGCCGGGACCCCCGGGACTGCCGCGGATCATGGGCAACTCGAAGAGGGGTCTCGATAATAATAACCCTTCGGTTCCCAAAAATGCCTTTCAAGAATACATTCATGGCATTCTTGGGTCAAGGGGAGAAAAAAATCCACTTGACAGCCAACAAAGAGCGTCGTAGAAAAAACGAACGACCGTTCTTTTTTTGAGGCGCGGCGATATGATCAAGTCCAACATCAAGAATCCCGACCGGGTGCGCATGCGGCAGAAGCAGATCTGCCGCGGGGCTATCAAGGTGTTCCGCAAAAAGGGCTTTCATGCCACATCCATGAGGGAAATCGCCAAGTCCGCACAAATCAGCCTGGGTAATCTCTACGACTACATCGAAAAGAAAGAGGATATCCTGTTTTTGGCCCACCGGGATATCCTGGAGCAGATCTACCAGGCCTTTGACGAGACCGCGGCGGCGTTCGACGGCAGCGTCGACCGGCTGGTGAACGTCATTCGGGCCATTGTCAAGCGGTCTTTCGAACTGAGGCAGGAAATCCTGTTTTGCTATACGGAGACCAAGTCCCTGGAAAAAAAGTATATGAAGGAGATCCTGCGCAAGGAATCGGAATTCGTGGGCAAGATCGAGGTCCTGATCCGGGATGGAATCGCGGCCGGGGAACTGCGGTGCGAAGAGCCGGGCGTTTTGGCCAACGTCATCTGGTACAATATGACCATACTGGCCCTGCGGGGGTGGAACATCCTTCCCGCTTACAGCGTGGAAACGTTCACCGATGAGTTGATCCGGTTTACCCTGCGGGGACTGTGTGCTCGCGAAGGCGAAAAAAACAAAGAGACAAGGGACATATTTTAGACAGGATAACCCGGCTTCGTTAAGGGGCAGCTTCGCCGCGGCAAGCAGGATCTACAGGATTTATTAAGAGAAGAATATGTTGATATCTTTGGTGAATCGAGTCCATGGCGTTTGTGGCATATGCACGGTTTATTGAGTTTAAAATGGAATGGAATTGCTACTGGAAGCCGGTAGTCTGTAGGAGAATTGTTTCGAGTCAGGTTTTTTATCGATTCAGTGAGCTTACGGGAAATCGTAAAGTCTTTTGGAGTGGAAGGGGAAACAATGAAAAGAGAATGGCTGTTTGATGAAGAGCACGAGATGTTTCGGGAAAGCACAAGGCGGTGGGTGGCCACGGAAGTGGCGCCCTTTGCCGACGAGTGGGAAGAGAAGGGCGAATTTCCTATTGACCTGTACCGAAAGGCCGGGGAACTGGGATTTTTTGCCGGGGCCCTGCCGGAGGAGTACGGCGGTGTGGGCGGCGATTTCCGTTACCACGTGGTGTTCAGCGAGGAACTGGCCCTGTCCAGGTCCTATGGCGTGTCCGCGGGGCTGGGTCTGCACGGCTTTATCGCCCTGCCGCCCCTGGCCAATTTCGGCACGGACGAACTCAAGGAACGCTACCTGGCCCCCGGCATCCGGGGCGAGATCGTGGGCGCCCTGGGCGTGACGGAGCCGGACGCCGGATCGGACGTGGGGGGACTGCGAACCAAGGCGGTTCGGGACGGGGACCACTTTGTGATCAACGGGGCCAAGACCTTTATTACCAACGGGGTGCGGGCGGACTTTCATATCGTGGCCTGCAAGACCGATCCGGACAAGGGGCACCGGGGGATCAGCCAGATCATCGTGGACAAGGGCACCCCCGGTTTCACGGTAAGCCGAAAGCTGGACAAGCTGGGGTGGCGGGCCTCTGATACGGCCGAGCTTTCCTTCGAGGACGTTCGGGTGCCGGTGGGCAATCTGTTGGGCCGTGAAAACAACGGGTTTTACCAGATCATGCACGGGTTCCAGGCGGAGCGCCTGGGCATGGCCGTGGGGTCCGTGGCCGCGGCCCAGCACTGCTTCGACATCACCCTGAAGTATGCTAAGGAACGCCGGATATTCGGCAAGCCCATGGGAAATTTCCAGATCAACCGGCACAAGTTCGCGGACATGCTTACCTGGATTGAGGCGGCCAGACGGTTGTGCTATCACACGATCCATCTGTATGTGAACGGCATGGAATGCGCCAAGGAAATCGCCATGTGCAAGGTATTCGCCTGCGAGAAGGCAGTCGAAATAGCGGACATGTGCATCCAGCTCCACGGCGGATACGGGTACATGATGGAATACGAGGTCCAGCGCATCTGGCGCGATCAGCGGATACAGCCCATCGGCGGGGGCACATCGGAGGTGCAGAAAGAGATCATCGGGAAGTTGCTGGGCCTCGGGGACTAGTCTCTCGCAAAGGTCGCAAAGAAAGAAACTAAAAAAGAAGGTTATGCCCTCTTGGCGTTCTTAGCGATCTTGGCGAGAGAAATAAAAACTGTCAGAGAAAGGGGCGAGTGACATGATCGACGAAAAACTGCTTCAAGAGCTTTCGGAAATTCAGGAAAAATACGAGGCGGAGGTCAGCAGGGTCCTCAACAGGATCCCGGAAGCGGATAGAGAGTTTCGTACTTTTTCGGGGCTGCCCGTAAAGCCCCTGTACTCGCCCATGGACATGGCGGATATGGATTTCAAAAAAGACATCGGGTATCCGGGTCAGTACCCCTTTACGCGGGGGGTGTTTCCCGCCGGGTTTCTGACGCGCGGGCTTCACATCAGGCAGGTGACCGGGTTCGGCACCGCGGAAGAGACCAACCAGCGCTGGAAATTCCTGCTTGACCATGGGGCCAATGCCCTTTCAGTGGTCATGGACGACGCCTCCGGCAATCGGGCGGACAGCGACGACGACAGGGTCCGCGGTCTGGTAGGCAAGGGCGGGGCCGCAATGGACACCCTGTACGACTACCAGACATTGTTCGACGGGATCGACATGATGAAGTACCCCGT
>JAFDKD010000474.1 GCA_019307165.1 Deltaproteobacteria bacterium
TGCCGATGATGGTTTTCATGATCTCGGTGGTGCCGGCGTAAATGGTGGATGCACGTATATCTTGATACCACTTGCATATGGCATACTCTTCCATATACCCATAACCGCCGTGCAGCTGCACACATTGAGTCGCCACGCGGTTTGCCATCTCGGCGAGCCACCACTTGGCCATGGAGACTTTTTTGATAATCTCCTTTCCTTCAATATGATCCGCGAGAAGATCACCCACAAAGGTTCGTCCAAGTTCTATCTCCGTGGCCATCTCAACGAGTTTAAAGGTGTTGTGCTGAAATTGTCCGATGGGCTGTCCAAAGGCCTCCCGGAGATATAACGCCCATGAAAATATTCCTTTCCATGGGGGATGTGTACATGTCATGAAAGGTTATGCCTCGCCAAGCCCGCATAGACGCGCCCGGTGTGTTGCACCATGTCATATGTCGTGGTATCGAGCGTCGGAAAATCTTCCGTATATTAAAACATATCATCATTTCCGGCATACCACTTGCTTTAATAGTGAACGGCATATATATTGCCTAAATCTTGCGAAATTCAGGATAATAATGACTTCAAAGTATCAGGGGGACCATGAGCACTCAAAATGACTATGACTATATTGTAATCGGTTTCTTTCCCTTTTGTGGCCCCTTGGCATGGCATCGTCAACAACGATCGTACTGGTCATGCAGACAGATGAAAATTACCTGAAATTAGATTACAAACCGCGCTGGTGGCGTCTGGGGGCAAAAAGCCAGAATTCACAGGTCCCCAAAGGGTTAAGACGCGCACCTTCATATATTCCCATTGCCAATGAAGTCACCAAACGACTGGCTGAAAAAATGGACGGCATTCCGTTAAGCCTGCTTCCTGAGGCAGCCATGAACGCAATGACAACCGCCCATATTCTCGGCGGCTGCTGTATGGGAGAATCTCCAGAAAAAGGCGTTGTAGACTTTAAAGGGGAACTCTTCGGGTATCCGAATCTTTATGTGGTTGACGGGTCCGTGGTACCGGCCAACCTGGGGGTGAATCCCAGCCTGACGATTACGGCGCTTTCTGAATATATCATGGATCAAATGCCTGCTAAAAAGGGACTAAACCATTCCGACAATAAATAATCGCGAATCAGCGTTGCATCAAAGATTATAAGCTTCATCAACTCACAAACAAAGGAATTATACATCATGGCAAGCAAATACAAAGGGTATGCGGGAAAAATTCTGGATATCGATCTCACCACCAGTTCCATTGGTGAGTATCCCCTATCGGATTCGGATCGCGAAAAATTTCTGGGCGGCCGATTTATCAGCACCAAAATTCTATGGGATGAGCTGGAACCCAATATAGATCCGTTGTCGCCGAATAATCTGATGATTGTCATGACATCGCCGCTGACCGGCACCGGCGCACCATCCACCAGCCGTTATGATATCTCTTCCAAAAGCCCGCTCACCGGCGCCATCGGCCACTCCAACAGCGGCGGAGGCTTCGGGATCTCTTTAAAACGGGCCGGGTGGGACGGCATCGTGATCCGGGGAAAGGCTGAAAAACCGGTCTATCTGGAAATTGAAGAAGACAATGTCCGGATAAAACCCGCCGAGCACATGTGGGGAATGAACACCGAAGAGGCTCAGGAAGCACTGGGAAAAGGCGGGAAAATGGTGATCGGCCCGGGCGGTGAAAATCTCGTTAAATATGCCGTGATTGTTTCCGGTGAACGAGTGCACGGCAGAACCGGCATGGGCACGGTAATGGGATCCAAAAACCTCAAAGGCATAGTGGCCAAGGGCAAAAAGAAAATTGAGCTGGATCAAACGGACAAATTCCGATCAGGGGTTAAAAAATGGGTCAAAATGTTGCAGGATCACCCGGCAACCGGTGATTTATCGCCCCGTTTGGGAACCGCGCAATTTGTAAATATTTTATCGAAAAAAAATGCACTGCCGACCCGGAACTTTTCCCGCGGTTCCTTTGAAGGGGCTCATAAGATCAGTGGCGAAGCCCTTGTGGATGAATTTCTGATTAAAAACTCCGGCTGTCCGTCCTGCCCTATTAAGTGCGGCCGAGTGGTTGAGCTTGACGGCAAACAGATTAAAGGACCGGAATTTGAGATTTTATGCCTTATGGGCTCAAACCTTGAAATAGATGATTTGGGCGCCATCATCCGCTGGAATTATGAACTTGATCTTTTAGGCATTGATACCATTACCGTCGGAAATGTGCTTGGATTTGCCGCGGAACTCAATGAAAAAGGGATGTGGGACTCCGGCATCGAGTTCGGCAAAAAAGATAACATCTCTGATCTGATAAAAGATATCGCTTATCGTCAGGGCATTGGTGACGATCTGGGCGAAGGTGTTCGGTTTTTATCTGAAAAATACGGCGGTAAAGAATTTGCGGCCCATTCCAAGGGCCTCGAAATAGCCGGTTATGAACCGCGGGCCGCTGCCGGTCACGCACTTGGGTATGCAACCGCCAACCGGGGCGCATGTCATTTAGACGGCGGCTACATGATTTATTTTGAGATAAATGGCCCCATGACGCTGGATCCCCAGCACTATAAATCAAAACCTTCATGGACCATCCTGGACCAGAATCTGATGGCTGCCATCAGTGCCGGCGGCAATTGTCTGTTTACCGCATGGACGTTTGTGCCCGGGTTTGCCTATAAACTGCCCGGAATGAAACTAGTGTCCACCCTGGTCTCCAAAATGCTCACCTACACCTGGTTTATGATCACCCTGCTGTTGAAAACACCGCCGATTTTACTCTCAATTCATCTGCCCATCCTGCCCCATTCCAAATTTATCAAACTGGCAACCGGCATGAAAATGAGCCTGGGCCGATTTCTCAGGGTAGGAGAACGGGGTTTTGCACTGGAAAAACTGTTCAATCTCCGGGAAGGCATTTATAAGGACACGCTCGCCAAACGCTTTACCGATGTCCCTTTAGAACCGGGCAATGAAAAATCCAAAGTGCCGTTAAACCAGATGCTTCCCAAATATTATAAGCTCAGAGGCTGGGATGAAAACGGCGTGCCCACTCAAAAGACCTTAAAAAAGCTGGGCCTTGATTTTGTGGATCTGTCGCGATTGAATCGTTAAGGAATAGGCAGTTGCTTCTTTAGATGGCAAAGTAATCAGCAGCCGCGGACAAGTTCAAGGCGTCGCAAATCCCGAAGAATGAGGCGTGCTTAGCGTACGCCGCAGTGATGGTTGATAAGAACTTGCTTTTACGGGAAATGACTATAGAGAAATTCCCCTTGTGGAAGCGGAAGCGGCCTGTAGAATCTTCCGGGGTAGCAGGGGCGGCATGTGTTGGCAGATGAGCAGTCCAGTGCTGGAGACCCCGGTATGGACGGCGTCACCTTCAAGGACATCGATGCCGGGGAAGGGGACAGCGGGCTGGAAGAGGGCGCATGCCCTGCTGTGAAGAACATCGGAAAGCCATGTGCGGGAAAACCGCACGCACGGTTTGATGAGGGAGGGCTGGTCAAGGCAGGCAAGGTGCGGCTAGTGAGGCACCGTCAGACGAAAGGGGCGGAAACAGATAAGCCACACCTAAAGCCGCCAGAGCCGGCTCTCTACTCTACCTTTTTCATTTTATGAATCGACGGACTTAGGAGAACCCCATCATCTTGCCGATGATGGTTTTCATGATCTCGGTGGTGCCGGCGTAAATGGTGGATGCACGTATATCTTGATACCACTTGCATATGGCATACTCTTCCATATACCCATAACCGCCGTGCA
>JAFDKD010000475.1 GCA_019307165.1 Deltaproteobacteria bacterium
GGTTTCGAAATATGGCGATTGAAAATTTCCTGCCCCCATTGAGCCGAACGGATATCGGCGCTTTGAACGAGAATTTCATTGCTACGGAACTTGTCAAAAATGGTTACGCCACGCTCTACTGGCGAACAAAATCCAAGGCCGAGGTAAATTTTATTATCGAGGACCAGGGTGAAATAATCCCGTTGGAAGTTAAAACGACACTAAGCAAACCGACCGTTTCACGCTCGTTCAGGAGTTTCCTTGAGAAATATGAACCACCAAGGGGGGTTATTACTTCCAGGCAATTGTACGATGAGGTCAGCATAAACGGCATTCCCGTCAAAATGGTCCCTCACTGGTATTTTGGAAGAACACTGAAAAAGAAGTGAATCGAATCCGCCATCTCCCGGCTCGCGCCATGATTCCGGATATCCGCAAAACCTAGGCGGCTGGGAATGCCCAATGCCCGTCCCAGGGCGCACAAGAGGCATGCCTTGGACACGCAATACCCGCTTTTTCTCTCCAACACGTTGCTCGCTTGATAATGGGTTCTGAGATAGAAAGGGGTGTGTGGATCGTACACGATCCCGTCACGCGCGGCCGCAAACAATGCGCAGGCTTTTGAGATATCGTCCTTTTCGCTTCCAGCCGTTTTCAAGGCATATTCAAGAACAGACGGATTTTCGCTGTCGATCACTTCCGTGGGGGTTAGGTAAGCATCCAAATCCTTGCTTATAGGAGTTACTGCATTCATTTTGGCCTGAGCTTTCGCTTAACCGTTGCGTCACCCAAGGAGGGTTGATCGGCATGATTTTCGGAAATGATGGCCGTAAATGGTGAGGGTCACGGCCAAAGGCAGCAGCTGGGGGCGTCGAAAAAGGGTCCACGCAAGCAGACGCCAGTAATGGAACCGCTCCCTGCCGATGACCCCCAGCCGTATGCCGGAACGAAACAGGGCGAGGAACCTTTGGAAGTCCAGTACGTATTTCACCTTGGGGACGTTGTATTCCCTTAGAAATGTTTTCAAGCGCCCATAGAAATACTTGGGCGAGTAGATTTGCCCGATGATGTTTCGGTAACCGTCACTCAACAGATCGAGCCCCATTCGCGGTATGATGTTTGTCGTTCCGTCGGTATTGCCGGACATGGTTGTAAGCAAACGCCCTTCCCTTTCCATTCGTTCGTACAACCGCGTGCCCGGGGGGGCCTGGAGCATGCCGACCATTGCCGTAACAATCCCGCTCTTTTGAATAAAGTCAATTTGCCGCTGGAAAATCGAAGGCGTATCGGAGTCAAATCCCACGATAAAGCCACCCTGTACCTGCAGGCCGCTTCTCTGAATTCGCTTTACGCTGTCAAGCAGGTCCCGATTGATGTTCTGCCTTTTGTTGCATTCAGTGAGACCTTCCTCATCCGGGGTTTCAATGCCGACAAACACGGCATCAAATCCTGCGTCCACCATCATCCGCATCAATTCTTCATCATCGGCCAGATTGATGGAGGCTTCCGTATTGAATGCGATGCCGCGCTTGTTTTTCCGCCATTGAATAAGTGCCGGCAAAAGGGCCCTTTTCAGATACCCCTTGTTCCCGATGAAGTTGTCGTCAACAAAAAAGACACTCCCGCGCCAACCCAGCTGATATAGTTTGTCCAACTCACGAACCACCTGATCGGCGGTCTTGATGCGCGCCCGATGGCCAAACAGGGCCGTTACGTTACAGAACTCGCAATTGTATGGACATCCGCGGGAAAATTGAACGCTCATGCCGGCATATCTTTTCATGTCAGCCAGCTCCCATTGGGGGACAGGCGTCTTCTCTATATCTGCGAACTCTCCCGTTTCGTAGCGCTTTTTCGCCCAGCCGTTTTCAAGATCGGCAAGGAAAAGCGGCAGAGTGATTTCGGCCTCGTTCAGGACAAAATGGTCCACCTGTTCAAAAAGCCGGTGCTCGCTGGTGAACAGCGGCCCGCCCGCAACGGTCTTCAACCCGGCCGCTTTGCATCGCTCTATGATTTTTTGTGCAGATGCCTTTTGGACGACCATGCCGCTGATGAATGCATAATCCGCCCAGGCCAGGTCCTTATCTGTTAGCTTTATTACGTTCATGTCGATCAGTTTCTTTGACCAATGGCCGGGCAGCATCGCGCCTATGGTCAAGAGACCCAGCGGCGGGTGAGCCGCCTTTTTGTGGATGAACTTGAGCGCGTGCTTGAAACTCCAGAAGGTGTCCGGATATTCCGGATAAATTAGCAGTATTCGCATCAGATACGTCTCCGAAATTCTACAACTTGTTGAAATTATAGTTCTTTTGGCGGTTGTTGTCGTTTGCAAGCCACATGGAATGATGGAATAGTGGAATGTTGGGGCGGAGCCCCTAAGTCCCCCCCGTCCTGTCCAACGCCCTGGAATGGGCCATGAATACGCGGGCGGCCTTCAATTCATCCATTTCTTCCCTGGAGGGCCGCTATCTTTGCCGGTGCTTTCCCTCAGCATGCGAAGGAACCTGCATCTTAATGGAATAGTATAACACATCCTACACTCTCGAACCAGACAAAATGCCTTTCGACTGTTGACTGTCAACCGATCGCGCTTAATATCATACTAAAATGGTATAGATTATATTTTAGGATTTTGGAGGCGGCAAATGCATACCTCCGATTACAGAATTGATACCGAAAAATATGCAAAATGCATTGAAGCCTCCAAACTGATACGCTGGGATAAGGAGGCAAAAAATGGAAGCCAATAAAAAAAGCGCCCGCGGGCACATGGATGCCCGGGAGCGCCTTTGATTGTTGAACCTTCCGGCGAAGGGACAGGGCCTTACGGAAGCTCGTTGATCCAGGCGCCGCCGCTGAACCACCTGTCGGTGAGTCGTTTCAGGGCGCCGCTGCCGCTTACCATCATCATGAAATTTTGCAGCCAGTTAAGCAGCAGGGTATCTTCCGGAATAGCAATTCCCAACGGGTCGAAGGACATGGGCGCGTCGCCGGCGATCACGCCCTTATCCTTGTAACGGTAGGCGGTCAGGGCGCAGAAGGGAAAGTCCGCGATAATTGCGTCCACCTTGTCCGCCAACAGCAGATTGACGGCCTCGTCATAGTTGGTGGTGGTGGTCAATTGCGCTTTGGGAGCGGCCCCCTCCGCAAACATCTCGCTGGTACCGCCCTTGAGCGCGGCCAGCTTGAACTTGGGATTATTGAGGCCATCGGGTCCCTGAAGGGACGCGATCATCTTGGTCTTGGTGATAACGCCTTTGCCGGAAACAAAATAGGGGCCCACAAAGGCCACTTTCAGGTTCCGCTCCGGCAGCATGGACATGGCCGACAAAATCATATCCACCTTTCCCGCGTGCATCGCGGGAAGAAGTTCCGAAAACGGCATTGTCACGAATTTTACGTCCACGCCCATGTTCATGGCGATCAATTCCGCCAGATCCACATCCAGCCCGATGATCTTACCCGCCTTGGTCCTTGCCGTCATGGGCGGCTGATTGGCGGTGGTGCCGATTCTCAGTTCGCCCTTTTTCAAAATCCGGTCCAACGCATCCCCCGCCAGGGAGGGCGCTGCGAAGGTCAGGGCCAACAGGGCCGCCAGTGCCACGATAAACAACGTCTTTTTCATTTTATCTCTCCTTTTTTTCTGAATGGAATAAAACCGCATGAAATGGCCACATAACAACAATTGCCATAGGGAGTCAAGCGCGTTTCCACCCCCAATCCACTCGGTAAAAAAGCCGATGAGCAAATTTGACCGTGAATTTGGGC
>JAFDKD010000476.1 GCA_019307165.1 Deltaproteobacteria bacterium
GAGATAAAACGATCAACAGAAATTTTCGTGTCATTGTGTCCCCTCCTTCTTTTACATGGTTAAACGTTTGAAAAAATCCCTACCCTCAACCCAAAAACCTGTTTAGGGCCGGTTGGATCCGGCCGTTACAACCTTAACCGGAGAGAGCCCTGCGGGCAGGGTCCGTCCCCGCCCGCACCCTCTTAATAAGGAAACGGCCAGAACCGCATCTTTTCCTTGACCGTCTGCCAGAGCCGGGCTATGCCATAAGGTTCAACGATCAGGAAAAACACGATCAGGCCGCCAAAGACAATCGCCTCGCTGTTTGCACGGATATCCGACGGTACTGCCTCCATGAATGTTAAAAGTGTCTGGTTGATGAAGATGGGCAGCAGGGTCATAAAACCTGCACCAAAGAATGAACCCATGACCGTGCCCATGCCGCCGATGATGATCATTCCCAGGAGATGGAAGGAGAGGAACAGATTGAATTCCTCGATATTGGCGGCCCCGTAATAGGCCATGGTGATGAGCGAACCTGCAACGCCCGCATAAAAGGAACTGATGGCAAAGGCATAGAGCTTGTATTTGAAAAGGGAAACCCCGATGATCTCCGCGGCCACGTCCATGTCGCGTATGGCCGTCCAGTTTCGCCCCAGCTGGCCTCGCACCAGATTTTTTCCGATAATGACAAAGAAAATCACGATCAGCAGCACCAAGAAGTATTTTTTCAGCGCCGTATCGAGCACCGCGCCGAAGACGTGCAAATCCGGGACGTCGATGGTGCCGAAGACGCCGCCGCTGACCCATTTCCAGTGGGTGAGGACCCACTCGATGATGAACTGGGCGGCCAGGGTCGAGACGGCCAGATAAAACCCCTTGATCCTCAGCGAAGGGATGCCGAACACCGCGCCGACAGCCGCGGCGAAGACGCCACCGCCCGGGATGCTCAGCAGAAGAGGGACGTGGAAGCGGCTGTAAAGGATCAGGGAGGCGTACGCTCCCACGGCCATGAAGGCGGCATGGCCGAGGGAGATCTGGCCGGCATAGCCCGTGAGAAAATTGAGCCCCAGGGCCGCCAGGGAAAAACAGTAGAAGGGGATCATGATGCTGCTGAGCCAATAGTCACTGGCCACAAGGGGGATGACCAGGAATGCCAGGATGAGCATGACGGCGATTCCCCATCTGTCCAGGGGGATGGGGAAGATGGCCATATCGCGTTTATACGTATCCTTGAAGACACCGCACTCTCGATAGAACATAGGCTACACCCTCTCTATAATCTCTTTTCCGAACATGCCGTAAGGCTTGAACCAGAGGAACACCAGGGCCACCAGGTAGGGGAAGAAGGTCTGAATGCCGCCGCCCACATAGGGCCCGATAAAGACTTCGGCCAGGTTCTCGCCGGCGCCGATCAGCAGGCCGGCCAGGACGGCGCCCGGGATACTGTCGATCCCGCCGAGGATCAGGACGGGAAGGGCCTTGAGCGCGATGAGCGACAGGCTGAATTGGACGCCCAGGCGCGATCCCCAGGCCACACCGGCCACCGTGGCCACGATCCCGGCGATCACCCAGGTGACGGCCCAGGCCCGCAGAAGCGGAATGCCCACGGAGAGCGCCGCCTCATGGTCGTCGGCCACGGCGCGCAGGGCGCGCCCGGTCCGGGTTTTCTGGAAAAACAGGATGAGGAGCAACACCAGCACACCCGCGACGGCCCCGAATATCAAATCAAAGGAACTGATCCACAAGTCACCAATAATGAGGAGGTCATCCGGTATGCCGATATTCAGGCCCTTGGCGTCCGTCCCCCATATGGCCTGCCCAATCCCCTGGACCAGGAAAGAGAGCCCGATGGCCGCCATGAACAGGATCAGCGGAGGCCGTGCCAGCAGCGGCCGAAAAATGATGAACACGGTGCCGTACGCCAGAATGGTCATGACCCCGATGGTGCACAGGAGGGCGAGCCACAGGGGCATGACGGTCAGGAAGCCCACCAGGGCGAGACCGGCCAGAAGGCTCATGTCTCCCTGGGCGAAATTGAACACGTCCGACGCCTTGTAGATCAGCGCAAACCCCAAAGCGACAAGCGAATACATCACGCCCACAAGCAGCCCGGTGATCATTACTTCAAAGAAAAAGGTCATGTACGAACTCCTCTCTCACGATTTCAATAAAACGGCTGTTTCCCCGTGCTAACCCGCCTCGCCCAGATAGGCCTTGATGACCTTGGGGTTCGCCTTGATTTCTTCAGGGGTTCCTTCCCCGATCTTATTTCCGAAATCGAGGACCACGATGCGGTCGCAGATGTCCATCACAACGCCCATGTCGTGCTCGATCAGGGCGATGGTGTAATCCAGTTCTTCGTTGGCATCCAGGATGAACCGGGCGATGTCCTCCTTCTCCTCCAGATTCATGCCGGCCATGGGCTCGTCAAGCAGCAGGAGCTTGGGTTCCGCGGCCAGGGCGCGCGCCAGTTCCACCCGCTTCTGGAGTCCATAGGGGAGCATGCCCGCCGGTTGCTTTCGGATGTTCTCGATTTCCAGAAAGTCGATGATCCACTCCACGGCCTCCCGGTGCTCGATCTCCTCTTTTTCGCTCATCCCCCAGTAGACGCACTGGGAAAAGATATTGGCATTCATTTTCAAGGTGCGGCCCACCATGATGTTGCCCAGGGTGGTCATGCCCTTGAACAAGGCCAGGTTCTGGAAGGTCCTGGAGATGCCCATGGCGGCCACGTGGTGGGGCTTCATCTCTAAGGGCCTCTCCTTTCCCTCGAAGAAGATTCGCCCCTCGTCCGGGGTGTAGACGCCGTTGATGACATTGAGCATGGTGGTCTTGCCGGCGCCGTTGGGCCCGATGATGGCAATGATTTCGCCTTGATTGACGTCGAAGCTCACGCCGTTGAGGGCTTTCAATCCTCCGAAACTGATGCTGATGTCTTCAACCCGGAGCAGCGGATCTTTTTTTTCATTCATGGCTGGCATTCTCCACTAAAACGTCTGGGCATTTCGAATGGCGAGGTCGGCTTTGATCTGGGTTGTCCTGCCGTCCTCATAGGTAATCTTGGCGTCCACCTTCACACTGTCCACGTCCGAATAGAGCGCGTCGATGAGCGTGGCGTATTTTTCGGCGACAAACTTCCGTCTCACTTTGCGGGTGCGGGTGATTTCGCCGTCATCCGGGTCAAGCTCCTTGTGCAGCAGCAGGAACCGTTTGATCTGGGCTTTCTTGAGCCGCTCGTCTTTGCTCAGGCTCTCGTTGACGCGGTTCACCGCCTCGCTGAGCAGATCATAGACCTGTGGTTTCTGGGCCAGGTCCGTATAACTGGTATAGGCGATGTGCCGCCTCTCGGCCCAGTTCCCGACGGCCCCGTAATCGATGTCGATGAAGGCGGCCACATGGTCCATGCCCTTGCCGTGGGCAACGGCCTCTTTGACATAGGGGCTGAATTTGAGCTTGTTTTCGATGTACTTGGGGGCAAACATGGTGCCGTCGGTCAGTTTGCTCACATCCTTGGCCCGGTCGATGATCTTCAGATGGCCGTGTTCGGTGATATAGCCCGCATCACCGGAGAGGACATATCCGTCCACAAGGGTCTCCGCGGTGGCCGCATCATTTTTATAATAGCCAAGAAAATTACCCGGGCTTTTGTAGAGGACCTCCCCGTTGTCGGCGATTTTGATCTCCACGCCGGAGCCGGGGGTCCCCACGGTCTCGGGATCGATGTCACCGTCTTTCTGGATGGACACGTAGGCGGAGCTCTC
>JAFDKD010000477.1 GCA_019307165.1 Deltaproteobacteria bacterium
TCGAAGGAAAACGATCAATCTCGTTTCTATAGAAACGGCATACAAAGAGGCGAATCACCTGCGCCCTGGTTGCGGCGGCATCCAAGGAAGAACTTCATGATTCGACATTTCTTGTTCGTTATTCGATATTCGAATTGAAAGACCGGTTCCGGGTTCCCGGTTGGTTCTCTTCCTTCAACCCTGAACCCTGAATCTACAGCTCGCAACCCGCAACCCGCAACACGCAACGCGTAACCTGCAACACACAACAGGCAACGGACAACAAACGGCCGACGAAGTCGGCCACTACTGCCCGGAGAACATGAAACGTCTCATGCTGATGTTCATGAGGAGCCCCAGCGCGGCCATGGTGGTCACCAGGGACGAACCGCCATAACTCAGCATCAGGAGAGGCGTCCCCACCACGGGCAGGAGGCCGGTCACCATGCCCACATTGGTGACCACCTGCCAGAAAACGACGGCCACGATGCCAACGGCCAGAATGGACCCGAACCTGTCCTTCGACTGTTTGGCGATATTCAACCCCCACAGGATCATAAACAGATATAGCATCAGGAATAAGACGGTGCCGACAAAACCCCATTCCTCCGCCAGAACGGAAAAGGCGAAATCCGTATGTTGTTCCGGAAGGAAGTCGAGCCGGGTCTGCGTCCCCTTCAGATATCCTTTGCCCACCAGCATGCCCGAACCGATGGCGATTTTGGACTGGTTCACATGATATCCGGCGCCCAGGGGGTCCATTTCGGGCCTGATGAAGGTCAGGATACGGTTTTTCTGGTATTCCTTGAGATTGATCCAGACAAAAGGGGAGAGGGAGAGCACGGAGAGGAGCAACACGAGAAGAGACTTCCAGTTTACGCGCACAAAAAGGATCAAAGAGAAGGAAATCCCCACCAGAAGAAGAGAGGTCCCCAGGTCGGGTTCTTTCAGCACCAGGACGGCGGGCAGGGCGATCAGGATGAAAGGTTGCCAGAGATCTCTCAACCGGTAGCTTTTGAGGCCGGCTTTTTCGCTGAAAAATTTTGCAAGAACGATCAGGATGGTGATTTTGGTCAGTTCGGAAGGCTGAAAGGCGATGGGACCCAGCGCGAGCCAGCGCTGGGAGCCCGATGTAACCTTTCCAACCACAAGTACCGCTATCAAAAGACCGATCGAGACAAAATAGAGCGGATATGCAATGCGTTCGAGTATGTGGTAGTTGAAGGTGGTCATCAACAGACAACACACCAGGCCGATGGCAAACCAATAAATCTGTTTCACGAATATCTGCGATCCGCCCACATCCCGAATCGTATAGGTGGCACTGTAAAGATTGAGAATGCTGATGCCCGCGATCACCAGCAGCAGGAGCAGCAGCACCCAGTCAAAATTCTGGATCAACCTTCGGTCGAACATGGGTCACTTCCTGTGTTTTTGGCGTGTTTTGTAGGCAGCAGTAAATAATAAAAAAAATTCACCCCAGAGAGCACAGAGGACACAGAGGATTATATTTTAACCCTTTTAATTCCTTTTTTCGTGTGCTTCGCGGTGAAAAAACATGTTCATTCATAGCGCTTCACATCTACGAGTTTAGCTGCATTTTTTCACGCAGCCTCCGTGATTCGCCCCATTCGTCTATTCAACCGATGTTCCGGCGACCGGAATATCCGAGTGCTTTCCCAGGCCTTCGCCCCGAAGATATGCCCCGATCAACTCCCTCGCGATCGGCGCCGCCGCACGACTTCCCTGTCCGCCGTGTTCGACCACGACGGCGACGGCAATTTTCGGGCTTTCCGACGGAGCAACTGCGACAAACCAGGCATGGTCCCTGTATTTGTACGGTATTTTGCCGTCTACTTTGAGGGCTTTCTGGTTTTCGAGGGTGATGACTTGAGAGGTGCCGGTTTTTCCCGCAACGGAGATTTTTTTGAGCCTTGCCCTGCCGCCGGTTCCCCGCGGCTCGTTCACCGCTCCGGTAAGGGCATTTTTTACCACTTCCAGATGTGCCGGGTCGATGCCCAATCCGGCTTTGATTCTGGGGGTAAACCGGTAGAGTGCGATGCTGCTTGACTTTTCCACCCGCTCGGTTACCTGAGGCTGATATAGAACGCCCCCATTGAAGACGGCCGATACGAGTATTGCCATCTGCAGCGGCGTGGCAAGTACGAAACTCTGTCCGATGGAGGTGGAAATGGTTTCCCCCGCCTGCCAGGGAACGCCGCATTTCCTCAATTTCCACTCCCTGGACGGGATCAACCCCGGTCGTTCGCGGCCCGCATCGAAGCCCGTGGCGTGCCCGAGTCCGAACCTTTTTGCGTAGGATGAGATGCGATCGATTCCGAGCTTCTTACCGAGTTTATAAAAATAGACGTCGCAGGATTCCACAATGGCCTTGTGAAGGGCCACATGTCCGTGCCCGTATCTTTTCCAGCAGCGATATCGGTGTGTGCCCAGCGTAAACGTGCCGTCACAGAAAATTTCATCGTCCGAATGGATGAGTCCTTCTTCGAGCCCGGCCAGGGCGACGACGATTTTAAACGTGGAGCCGGGGGGATATTGTCCGGCCAACGACCTGTTCTGGAGTGGATAATCCTCCGATCCGGATATGGTTTTCCACGTGGCTTTGTCGATCCCCCCGATGAACATGTTGGGGTCATAGGCGGGACTGCTGGCCAGGGCCAGTACTCTGCCGTCATTGGGGTCTATGGCGGCGACGGCCCCCTTTTTGCCTTTGAGCGCGGCCTCCGCCAGGGCCTGAAAGCGCGCATCGATCGTGAGATGGACATTGGCGCCGGGATCGGGGGGCTTGCGCGATATGACCCTGATCTGCCTGCCTGAAGCGTCCACCTCAACCTGTTCCCCTCCGCGCGATCCGCTCAATTCGGACTGCCATCGCCACTCCACCCCCGCCTTGCCCATCAAGTCCCCGGGTTTGCTTCCGGGATACCGTCCGCTTTTGAGTTCGGATTCGCCGATTTCGCCGAGGTATCCGAACAGGTGGGCCGCAAGGCTTCCATGGATATAGATGCGCTGCGGCGCGACCTTTATGACAACACCGGGAAGATTGAATCGATGGGTTTCAATAATTGCCAGCTCATCTCGGGTGATGTCGCGTTTGATGCAGACGGGCCGGAAAGGAAAGGCCCGGGAGGCCCCGACCAGCGCCGCTGTAATGCCTTCGGGCTCGAAGCCGACCAGCCTGTTCAGCGTAGCGGCCAGGTCGCCGGGGTCGCGGACATCCTCAGGTATGACAAAAAGGTCGTAAGAAAGTCGGTTCCCGACCATCATCTGACCTTTGCTGTCAAAAATCAGGCCCCTGAAAGGCGCAATATCCTGCAGCCGGATCCGGTTGTTTTCCGATTTGGTTCGATAAGCGGGGCCGTTGAGTACCTGGAGGAACCACAGCCTCAGGATCAAGATAGAGAAGATCGCCAGAACGACGAGCGTAATTTTCGTGATCTGGCGGCTGAGGAGTTCAAAATAAACGGAATCGAAATCGGAGGTTCGCAATGTGCAAGTCTCTCAAGTTAGGGGCTTCGCCCCAATTGGAATGATGGAATGATGGAATAGTGGAATTATGGGTTCTGGGATTATGGAATGATGTGTTTAAAGAAAAAATCAACGCATATATAATTGCTTTGATCTTCTCGTTATGATAGAGTATTTTCCAGACTGAAAGCAGAAAATGGGTGTCTGACGAGCATCATCAAGAGATTGAGATTCAACATTATTTGAAGTAAATGTCGTTTTCCGCTTTC